>DVNP01000151.1 GCA_018714285.1 Candidatus Caccomorpha excrementavium
TAGATCCTCGGAAGAAGCCTGGAGAACAGCTCAATCGGCCACTTCTCAAGAGCCTCGGACATGATGGTATGGTTCGTATAGGCGCAGCACTGCTTGGTAATGGACCATGCCTCATCCCACGGCAGATAATAATCATCCATCAGAATACGCATCAGCTCCGCGACCGTAACCGTCGGATGCGTGTCATTCATCTGGAAGCAGACCTTCTCATGCAGCTTATGGATATCGGAATGCTTCTCCATATACTTGGCGACAGCCCGCTGGATACTTGCGGACACAAAGAAATACTGCTGCTTTAAGCGCAGCTCCTTGCCTGCGTAATGATTATCATTCGGGTAAAGCACCTCGCAGATTGTCCTTGCAAGATTCTCCTGTTCAACCGCCTTCTGATAATCTCCCTTGTCAAACGAATCCAGATTAAAGGTGTTAATCGCCTCTGCGTCCCAGATCCGAAGGGTGTTCACAACATTATTGCCATATCCCGTAATCGGAAGATCATACGGAACCGCGCGCACAGACTGATAGTTCTCCTGAATGAAGCGTTCTCTTCCCTGCTCATCCTTAATCATGCGCACATAACCGCCGAACTTCACCTCACAGGCATATTCCGCACGCTTCATCTCGAGAGGATTCCCGTCCTTCAGCCAGTTATCCGGCACCTCTACCTGGAAGCCGTTCTTAATCTCCTGCTTGAACATACCATACTTATAGCGGATGCCGCAGCCATAGGCGGGATATCCCAGACTCGAGAGCGAATCCAGAAAGCACGCCGCCAGACGTCCCAGACCGCCGTTCCCAAGCGCCGGATCCGGCTCCTGATCCTCAATCACATTCAGATCCAGCCCCAGCTCATCCAGCGCCTCTCTGACCTCCTTATCTGCCTTCAGGTTAATAATAATATTCCCCAGCGCGCGCCCCATCAGAAACTCCATGGACAGATAATATACCGTCTTAACATCCTGCTTCTCATATTCCTTATGCGTCGCGATCCACTGATCAACAATGCGGTCCTTCACCGCATAGGCAACTGCCTGAAAAATCTGCTGATCATTCGCATCCTCTACACTGCGGCGGAACAGCACCTTAAGATTATCCAATACCTTACTCTTAAATTCTTCCTTATTGAACTCCAACTTCAAAACCCTCCTTTTCATGATTCGCCATGCGATTCGCTCTGCGATATGCCGCGCGATACGCCCTGCATCTTCCTATGTATGTCTGAACTGAATGTACGGCAGGAATCTATCTATACTGCATCCCGAAACAATACGCCCTGCGATCTGCAGAAAGCGCAAAGGACAGCAGACAGTTTTATTATACACCATCTCCTGCCCCCAACACAATACTAAAATCAAGATTATCGTTCCATCTTCCAGAAATACGCGCTGTAAGGCGGAAGCTCGCTTCCTCCACCAAAATCATGAGCCGCTCCCGTAATCAGATCAACCGCGGTTCCGCAACCCGCGTCAAAATGCGCAATATACCGTTCTTTATCCGCATTCACGGCAACCAGAACCCGCTGCGTATCCGTCTTCCTCTCAAAGATACACTGCTTATTCGTAAGCAGCACCGAACGAAAGCTTCCGTAACACAGCGCATTACTCTCCCTGTGCGCTTTCGCCGCCGCTCCGATCCATGCCGTCAGCTCATTCTCCACAGGGCCGTCGAAGCAGGCCCGCAGCGCCGGATCTCCGTCCTTCTTATCCGCCTTCGCTCCCCACTCGCTTCCGTAATAGATACAGGGAATCCCGGGCATTCCCATCATTAAGGCATAAATCAGCGGAAGATGCTTCTCATTCGCAAGCATCGAAGCAATCCGGCTCACATCATGATTATCCACAAACGAAAGCAGATGCTTTCCCTTATACAGAGTCCACGGCTCCGGCCCGAACTGACGCATAAGAGAGTGAATAATCTCGAACATATTCATGCTGTTGAAGCTCGAATATAATCCCTTATAGCACTCATAATTCGTTGCGCTGTGCAGCATCGAATCATTCACGAACTGGTTATAATCCCCGTGCAGCAGCTCGCCGATAAGGAAAAACTCCGGCTTAAGACGGTCGGTAAATTCCCTCAGTCTGCGAAGGAAATTCCGATCCAGACAATACGCCACATCAAGTCTCAGGCCGTCAATATTGAATTCCTCCACCCATTGCCGGACAGCCCCGAAAATATGATCGATCACCGCCTCATTCTGCAGATTCAGCTTCACCAGCTCATAATGCCCCTCCCAGCCTTCATACCAGAGTCCGTCGTTATATCCGTTATTCCCACTGAAATTAATATGGAACCAGTCCTTGTACGGGGAGGCCTCCCTGTTCTTCAAAACATCCTGGAACGCGAAGAATCCCCGTCCCACATGATGAAACACTCCGTCAAGCACAACCCGGATTCCCGCTTCATGCAACGCTCTGCACACACGGGCGAAATCCTCATTCGTTCCCAGTCTCACGTCAATACGCCTGAAATCCCTTGTATCATACCCGTGCGAATCCGACTCGAACACAGGAGAAAAGTAAATGGCATTCGCGCCGATATTTAAAATATGCGGAATCCAATCCATAACCTTCTGAATTCTGTTCTCCGGCACACCGTCATTCACCAGCGGCGCGCCGCAAAAGCCCAGCGGATAAATCTGATAAAAAACACTTTCATACGCCCACATACCCATATCCTCCTGATCTGCGTTTTCTTCTATCATACTATATTGTAACCGGTCAATGCAATTCTTTTTCACTTTGCCGGAAAAAAACAGCCTGTCCCGGCACAGGCCATAAGACATCACTCCTCCCTGGCTGCTTATCGTCACGAACAAAGTGCCGGAGACGGTCGGACATTTCCGTCCGGCCGTCTCCGGCGCCGCAGTTATAATACTGTTATCTTCTTGTCAATTCGTCATCCTTTTTCTTTACCATCTCCCCTGACCGCTCATTCTCCGGCTGCTTCTCCCTTGATACCGACACGGAACGTACACGGGGACGAGAGGGCTGCTCTTTCTTCGCTCCGTTCTCAGCCACCTCTTCTTCCATCAGCTCATTCATGCTGCTCTTAACTCGGACAGGAGCCGCCTCCGGTCTGGCCTGCGCAGCCGCTGCGGCCTGCCTCTCTTCGCTCTTTTGCCGGACCGCTTCCCGGATTTTGGCCGCATTGTTTTCTCTGATCTGTGTAACATTCTCTTCCTGATAACGTTCAATCAGGCTCCTGCTTTCAGCCGGATCCGGAAGCGCTCCTTCAATTTGCGCGGCCACCGCGCTTCGTTTGCCGTCCCGGAGGTATTCCGTCAGCTGTCTGTCCGTGAACTGCTCCATATGGTTTTCCTTAAGCTCTTTCGAATAATAGCCGTTAAACGGCAGCGAAACCTTTCCGAGCGTCTCTCCCGTCTGCATGGACATTCTTGAGAACGTATCCTGCAGTACCACCGCTTTTTCTGTAATATCCGAAAGAGAATTCCCTGCCGGAGTATAATCGGTACCATAGACATAGGCATCGGACTGCAGATAGTCCATCATATAATTTAACCGAGTGCCCGCCATCAATATCTTGTTAAAATTATCTACATTCGTTCTTCCCTGCAGATCCTCCGTCGTAATATTCGCATTCAGCGCCGCGAATGCCTTCTTATGATCTTCCGACATTCCTTCTGTCATAACCTCCTGGGCCGCTTCATCCATATGCTCTGACAGAGAAAATTTATTATATCTATATAACGAGTTCACCGCCTGATGAATTTCCCTCGACTCCGAATAAATCTTTTTTATCATCGGCAGGGCTACAACTCTCTCCTTCTCTCCGGTCAGAGCCTGCTGCATTGCCTCCGGGGTACTCAGATCTTTTCCCAGCGCGTATCCGAGCTCTCTGCTCCAGTCCAGATTAGCGAACGCCTTCGTACTCTCGGCCAGAACTCTTCCGATCCCCTCCGGGGTTCCCAGCTCCGCTTTGATTGCCCGCCCTACCCGAGCTTTTTCCTCTGTCAGCTTATCTGGATCCATAATATCGGCAAGACGGTGTCCCTGATTCAGCATGTACGCATATACCATTGCCACCGGAGTCGTTGCCCTGGTCATTGCGGTGCCTAAAATTCTGCCGGATATTCCAATCTCCGGATCCGATTGGCTTCCTGTGAAGTCAACACCAAACGCCTGCCTGTATTCCTGGTCATAATGAGCGCCTGAGAGCATCTTCATATTTTTCTCCATGGCAATCCTGTTGTACTGCCTCTCCAGCCGTTCTTCTCCCAGCTTGACAAATAACCCGGACGCCCGCGCCTCGTTCCTTGCTTCCTGTACTCTCGTATTCGCTTCCGCCATCTTCTGGCTTAACGGCTCATATTTCTTAATATGGAAGAAATTTAAGAATCTCTGGCCAAGCGTCGGTTCCGGATCGTGCAGCATCCCTCCGCGCGTGATCGCCGTCGGCTCCGCAAGCACTCTTTCTTTTCTCACATTCTCGACAACCCTTGTAAACGCAACATTCAGCTTTGAACCCATGACCGCGGCAACCGCTTCGCACTTGAACATCTCTTCCTGCCTCTCGGGAGAAAGATTCCTGTACTTTTCTCCATACAGCTCTTTCACGGATTTCCCGTCAATCAGAATCATATCATATATGGATAATCCCGCGTCTACTAATTTCTTCTTCTGATTCTTGTCAAAAGCCCCTCCGAAGGTGTTGTCAAACACACTCATTGCATAATCCTTCTGATACGGGGTCGGCGCCGGATTTTTCTTCGACATATTCGAAAGGAACTTCCTTGAGTTAAATCTGGCATTCTCTTCAAAGTTCATCTCAAGCGTCTCCGGATTCCTCTGGACACTCGGAGGAGTCCGCAGAAGATCGCCGAATGTCATCGTTCTGAATTCCTCCGGTCCGTTTTGAACATACTCCATAATACCATAAGGCCGATGCGGCGAATAGATTCCGGATGCCTTCTGATCCTGTGACAGAGCATTGTACTCATCCTCAGTTACCAGCTGGTACTTCGGATCGATCCTGCCCTCCAGCTTCCAGAGGATCGTATCTACCTCATTCCATGTCTCCGCGCGTTCCATCATATGATCCTGTTCCCGCAGATTCAGCCTTCTTACTTCCTCCCGCAGTTCCCTGCGCCGCGGATCCCGATCTGTCTGATCCAGCATCATCTGATATATCATTACATTCAGCTGGGCCTGCGCCGCCTCAGCAGCAACGGTATCCGATGTCTGAACAAGGAACTGCATCAGCGCCTGATCCTGATCTGCCATCAGCGGTATGTAAGAATGATGTATCTTTGTCGCCGCTTCTCTTTCGGCAATATACTGACTTGCAATTTCCGGGTTCAGATTTGCTTTGGGAAGATAGTGCGGATTCGGATCCCTGTCGTTCTCCTCCCGGGCCTCTTCCCAGTTTCTGAGATTCATCTCTCTCAGATTGGCTCTTACTTCTCGTGCTGTCTGCTCATACCATTCCTGCAGGTATTCCTGCTGCTCCTGTGTTAATGGCATACATATTCTCCTTTCTACTGGTAAATAATTTTAGTGCATTGTCATTTCATCCGGCTTTTTTAATACCTTCTGGTCCGAAGTCCTTGTTCTTACTGATTCTGCGGATCGGGTTCGGGAAGCTCTGTCCGGAACTCTTGCGCCTGTCTCACGTGACTCTTCCACAGACAAGTCTCTGAAGTTAATCTCCTCCCTTTCCACTGACGGCTGATGCTAGACTGCGCCTGCATTAACCTGGTTTTGCGCTGCTTCGATTTGTTTCATTGTATGGGCTGCCATAACCGTCTTATACGTTTGAGAAATGCTGCCCAGCCGTGCCTCTTCGCCATTGAAGAATTTTCCCAGTTCTTCCTTTGAATCATTACACATACTTCCCAGAGAAATAGCAATCTGGTTATCCTCCAAACTCAATTGACTCAGCGGCTTTCCATAATATCTTGCCATCTGATCCGCATATAATACTCCAACCGCAGCCTGACGGATTCCTTTTTGTTCCGTGTCACGACCGGCATACAGCTCACACAGCCGCTCCGGTGTCGGTTCACTCTCCTCTCCGAATCGGAATATCCTCTTAAATTCCACTCCCAATGCAAGCTTTTCCCGTGCCGGCGCTGACAGCGCTTCGTGAAAACGGCATGGCATCCAAAACTGCTTTTGAGGCATTCTCAAGGTCTGTCTTTTTATCCCTGTCACGGTAAACCTGCCCGGCTCTTTCCTTCATCTGTGGATTCATTCCAATCGCGGCATCCAGCTGCGCCTCCTGCTCAGCAGCATACTCCTGTGTCTCGCGGACATTCTCCTGATAGTGAACCCGTCTCTCTTCGCTTTCCTCATACTCCTGCACACTCTGCTGATATTGCTCCACATCTCTTTTATAAAAACCAAAACGGCTCCAGAACCGTTTCCAGCCGCTGAGAGGACTCGGTCTGGAGACTGCCTACGGCTCGGGAGGAAGCAGCGCAGAAACCATAGACTCCTCATTCGAATATGCGCTGGCGACCGTTACCTTCATGGGTGTCTCCGTATTAAAACTTTCGGCAATATCACCCGCTGTCAGATTATTGATAATATGACAAACAACCATCTCATAATTCTTGTCCGTAACCTGAATGTCATACCGCTCCCCGTAGGGCACTCCGTCAATCCGCATACGCGCCATTGTATCTTCTACTGTTTTCTTTGTGATGTCAAGATGCGCACCCACAAGTCCGAACATCTCCGCAAACTGCTCTTCGGCACTCTCAATATAAGATTTCTCCGCTCCATATCCCCGCTCCCCCAGATATCGCTCAATATCCTCACTGTAATCTTCGGGGTTGCGTACAAGAGAGGTAAACCCACCGGGTCCTAAATGAAACACGGAAAAGTTCATCGGTATATTTCTTCGAACGGAATCATTAATTCTTTCTGCTGTAAAGCTCTTTGGCATATGTCCTCCTCCTGTCGGCAATTATATTTGTTTTCTGCTTTCTGTCTTTCATTCTAACATATAATTCGGCATCCGTATCCTTTAATTCAAAAAAAGCCTGATTTTCCGCAATTTTAACCAATCCTACCGCTCCTGCTCATTCCCGAACGCGTTCCTGACATACAGAATCCACTTCGCCCGATCCAGAGGATCCACTCCGCGCCTTGGGAGTCTTGCCTCGAATCCGGGCCTGCACGGCAGGTAATCGTGGAAGCTCTGCGATATGGTGCCCTTTCCCGACGTCAGCGAACGGAACCGGATGGGATATTCCATCGAATCCGCCACAGGTACAATCGTCTCCAGCATGAACTGTCCGGAGCGTATCACGGGTGTATCGAACTCTCCCCTCATTGCCGTGATGTCTCCCAGAACCCGTCCCAGATATTCCTCTCCCGCAGAGAGAATCAGCCGGACATAAGGCTCAAGCAGCCGAGATCCGCTGTCCGTAAGGGCCCGCAGTACCGCAATCGGCGTGGCGACGAAGAAGTCCATCGGATGCGTATGAACATTATGGTACTCTCCATAGGTCAGCGTTACCAGCGCGTCCGTTACCTCGAATCCGTAGATCCCCTGCTTCAGGGTCTGATATACGCTGGTTTCCACATGATGCTGATAGCGTCTGGGCAAGGTTCCTTCTTTGACCGCCGATTGAAACCGGACGCCGCTTCCCTTCTCCCCCGGTTCTATCGTAAGCCTGACCACTGCCCAGCACGGCTTGGGCATGGTATAGGCCTCAAATCCCTCTCCCCGTCCCGCCGGCCGTTCCCGATAGAGAACCGACGGCTTTGAGAACTCAGCGTCAAGGCCGTACCGGGACTGCAGCAGCTCCTTCAGAATCTCAAGCTGTATGGTTCCGGTAATCTTCAGGTGCATCTGCCTGGTCTCCTGATTATAGACATAATCCAGGAGAGGTTCCTCATCGGACAGCTCCGTCAGCGCCCGCATCAGCGCGGCGGTCTCCTCCTCCCGCGCCGCGTAAGCCTGAACCATCATAAGCGGCACGGTGATTGAAACCCTGCGTCCCGAACCTTGTCTTCCGATTACATCCCCGTTCCGGATTCCTGACAGCCCATACAGGATTCCAACCTCCCCTCCCGTAATCTCCTGTACATCCACTCTCTTTACTCCGTCTTCCCTCCTGATCAGGGAAATCTTCTCCGGATCCTTCTTCCCGGGCAAAAGAACAAGGTCCCTGGTATGCAGCGCGCCGCTGAAAAGTCTGACATACGCCGCCTTTCCAAGCATCCTGTCGTGTTCGATCTGAAATACCGTTCCGCAGAGTTCTCCTCGTGAATTCCCGTCCGCGGCAGGGAGAAAGGCAAAGATTGCCTCTGCCAGCTGTCTGATTCCCACCCCGGACTTCGCGCTTGAAAAAAGGACAGGGACCACGGCTCCCTTGCCGGTCAGAACTGCCAGCGCTTCTGCCAGTTCTTCCCTCGATACCCTCTCTCCGGCAAGATACCTGTCCTCATATTCCGGAATTCTTTCCGCAATGGCTGCCAGAATCTCTTCCTCCAGACTGTCCGGAAGCAATTCCGATACCGTACAGTCTGCGCTTCCAACCTGATCCGCCGTCTCAAGATACACAAGATTTCCTGTCAGGTTTTCCGTGATCTGATCCGTGACAGCATGAATATCACAGCCTGCCCTATCTATCTTATTCACCAGAATCAATACAGGGATTGCAAGCGTTCGAAGCGCCCGGTATATGACCTGAGTCTGTGCCTGCACGCCCTCTGCCGCGGAGATCACCAGCACGGCGCCGTCCAATACGCTTAACGACCTCTCCACTTCTCCTGCAAAATCCACATGCCCCGGCGTATCAATCAGCTGAATTCTTGCCCCGTTATGCATAAAACAGGCGCACGCGGTTCTGACGGAAATTCCTCTCTGCCGCTCTACCGGAAGGCTGTCCGTCCGGGCCGTTCCGTTATCCACGCTCCCCGCCTCCCGTATCGCTCCCCCAAACAGAAGAAGCTGCTCGGTTACCGTTGTCTTGCCGGCGTCCACATGGGCCAATAGACCCGCACAAATACACTTGATAGGCTTCGTTTCATTGGCCTGTTGGCCCATAAAAAATCCTCCTCTCGTAAAGACATACTATAAATTAGTATATCACAAGAGGAGGACAGCGTCGAGATATAGATTTGAAATAAGGCTACCGCTTCGTTTTCTTCTAAAGCAGCGGTAAAGGTGTTACCGCCAACCTGTACATTCATCTGCATTTCGCTGTTTTCCTCATCCATCTGCCCTCTTTCTGCTTCCCCCGATTCCGGCTCTGTGCCGGATTATACACTCCATGCACGCAGACAGGAGATGCCGGGACTTCCATTCGCCTTTCCCCGGCATCTCTGTTCGTTCACTGCCTGTTATTCTAAAAATCGTACGTTCAGATCTTCTTCACTCCGAGCACCACGTCTTCCCCGTTCAGGTTCCATTCCTTCGACGCGCCGGTCTCACTGTTTTCCGCAGTCTGATCATACACAATCTCATCCGCCAGAACTACTCTGCGGATCTCCTCTTCATTCTTATGCACAACCTTCGATATCGTGTCATTTCCACTGACATAGACCGCAATATGATCCATTACCTCGAATCCGGTATCCTTGCGCATGGTCTGCACCTTGGAAATCACCTCGCGCACATAACCCTCCTCAATCAGCTCAGGCGTCATATTCGTGTCCAGAACCACCGTAATTCCATAGTCTGAATTGGAGATGTAGCCCTCCATCTGCGCCGCGTCAATCAGAAGATCCTCTTCGGAAAGACTCTCCTTTACTCCCTCCACCTCGACAGTTAAGCAGCCTGCGGCATTCAGCTCATCCATCGCCGCATTGCCGTCCAGATTCGCGAGCACCTCCTTCAGCGCATTCAGTCTCTTCCCGAACCTCTTTCCTAACGTCTTTAACTGCGGCTTGAAGGTATAGCTTGTAAATGCCCTGACATCCGAAGTGAAGATCACACTCTTGACATTCAGCTCATCCTCGATAATCTCCGTGTAGAATTCAGACATTCCTTCCTTCTTCTCTCCGTTCTCATCCGTATCGCTCAAATCATCTGCCTTAACATACATTTTCGCAATCGGCTGTCTCTGCTTGATATTCGCGGTATTCCTCGCGGCGCGTCCGAGTACGACGATATCCAGCACGGCTTCCATATCCTTCTCAAGCTGCGCGTCAATCTTCGACTCGTCGCAGACCGGGAAGTCACACAGATGAATGCTCTCAGGCGCATCCGGATTCACATGCCTTACAATGTTCTGGTAGATATCCTCCGTCATGAACGGAATCATCGGCGCAGCCGCCCTGCAGATCGTCTCCAGAGCCGTATACAGCGTCATGTAAGCGTTGATCTTGTCCTGCTCCATTCCCTTGGCCCAGAAGCGCTCGCGGCCTCTTCTGACATACCAGTTGCTCATCTCGTCCACAAAATCCTGAAGCGCTCTCGCGGCCTCCGGGATTTTATACTGATTCAGGCAGTCGTCAACGGTCTTAACCACCGTATTCAGCCTGGACAGAAGCCATCTGTCCATGACGGACAGCTTGTCATATTCCAGCTTATGCTTCGTTGGATCGAATTCGTCAATGTTCGCATACAGAACATAGAACGCATACGTATTCCACAGCGTTCCCATGAACTTACGCTGTCCTTCGACCACAGCCTTGCCGTGGAAGCGGTTCGGAAGCCACGGCGCGCTGTTGCTGTAGAAATACCAGCGGATCGCGTCTGCGCCGTACTGCGCAAGCGCATCGAACGGATCCACGGCATTGCCCTTTGACTTGCTCATCTTCTGACCGTTCTCATCCTGTACATGCCCGAGTACAATTACGTTCCGGTAGGGCGCCCTGTTAAAGATCAGCGTTGAAACGGCAAGCAGCGAGTAGAACCATCCTCTGGTCTGATCGACCGCCTCGGAAATGAAGTCCGCCGGGAACTGCTGTTCGAACAGCTCCTGATTCTCAAAGGGGTAGTGATGCTGGGCAAACGGCATGGCCCCGGAATCGAACCAGCAGTCAATTACTTCCGGCACCCTCTTCATCTGCTTTCCGCAGTGAGGACAGGTAATGGTAACCGCATCAATATACGGACGGTGTAGCTCGATATCGTCCGGGCAGTTATCCGACATCTCCTTCAGCTCCGCAATGCTTCCAATTGAATGCATATGGCCGCATTCACACTGCCAGATGTTCAGCGGCGTTCCCCAGTATCGGTTCCTGCTGATGCCCCAGTCCTGAACATTCTCCAGCCAGTCGCCGAAACGTCCCTTGCCGATGCTCTCCGGAATCCAGTGAATGGTATTATTATTGCGGATCAGATCCTCCTTCACCGCTGTCATTTTAATGAACCAGGACTCGCGCGCGTAATAGATTAACGGCGTGTCACAGCGCCAGCAGAACGGATAGCTGTGCTCGAACTTCAGAACCTTGAACAACAGTCCCTTCTGCGCCAGAAGCTTCATCAGCGGCTCATCCGCCTTCTTGCAGAACAGCCCCGCCACATCGGAAGCCTCCGGCTTCATATTTCCCTTCTCGTCCACCAGCTGCAGAAACGGCAGATCGTATCTGCGGCCCACGTTCGCGTCGTCCTCACCGAAGGCAGGCGCAATGTGTACGACGCCGGTACCGTCCGTAAGCGTAACGTAGGTATCGCATACTACATAGAATGCCTTCTTCCCTCCGACAATATGGGGCTTCGCCCCCGGATCCAAAGTTCCGTCCGGCCTGTTGTACCCGTAATCAAACAAAGGCTGATACTGCGTGTATTCCAGATCCGCGCCCATATAATGCTTCTCGATCTCATAATCTCCGTCAATCACGGACAGCAGCGCTTCCGCAAGGATATAATGCTCTTCCTTCACGGCCGCTTCCTTATTCTCCGCGCCCAGCACATTGCCCTTTTCGTCAACCGATACCTTAACCTTCACATAGGTTTCCTTCGGATTCACGCAGAGCGCGACATTAGAAGGAAGCGTCCAGGGCGTCGTCGTCCAGGCAAGAATATAAGTGTCCTCCTGTCCTTCCACGCGGAACTTGGCAATTGCAGACTTTTCCTTCACATCCTTATAGCCCTGCGCGACCTCATGGCTTGAGAGAGGCGTCCCGCACCGCGGACAGTAAGGAACAATCTTATAGCCCTTATACAGCAGTCCCTTCTCCCAGATCTTCTTTAACGCCCACCATTCAGACTCGATATAGTCATTCTCGTAGGTAACATAAGGGTGATCCATATCTGCCCAGAATCCGACCGTTCCGGAGAAATCCTCCCACATTCCCTTATACTTCCATACGCTTTCCTTACACTTTTTGATAAACGGCTCAAGTCCGTACTGCTCGATCTGCTCCTTGCCGTCAAGCCCCAACAGCTTTTCCACCTCCAGCTCAACCGGAAGCCCGTGCGTATCCCATCCGGCCTTTCTTGGTACCATATATCCCTTCATCGTACGGTATCTCGGAATCATATCCTTGATAACCCTGGTCAGGACATGACCGATGTGGGGCTTGCCGTTCGCCGTGGGCGGGCCGTCGTAGAAGGTATAAGTCGGGCCGACCTTCCTGGAATCCATACTCTTCCTGAATATATCATGATCCTTCCAGAACTTCTCAACCTGCTTCTCCCGTTCTACAAAGTTCAGATTGGTTGACACCTTATCATAAAGCATTGTATCAGTTCCTCCTTTTCAACTCTTAAGCTTTCAGACAGACCGGCAAAGTTTTTATCCAGGGTACAGCCTGTGGCGCTTCCCCTGAAATAAAAAAATGCCTCATCCAAAACAGGATGAAAGCATTATGCTGTCATATACCACCTATTTCACGTACTCCATCCGAGACTGCCTCAGCGGCGCTTCATCGGACTTTTATACCTGCTCCATATAACGGTGGGCACCGGCGAGGCTTACTGAGTCGCGGATTCTCCTCTCCGTCGGGAAATTCCCTCCGGCATCCGTCCGCGCGGTTCAGCCCGCAACTTGGGAAGTGATATTCAGTCATCCGCTACTTGCGCCGGGCTTCCACCCTCCCCGACTCGCTGCGCCTTTCCCGGATGCCTACTCTCTCCGTCATTGTCTTTGTCTTTCCATGTGTCATGTGCCTATCATATTATAAGGTTTCAAAAAAGTCAAGCAGAAATCATTCCTGATTTTTATCCTCTCCCTGAATCATATCCCGTATTGTCTGCATGGAAAGATCAACCGACGCGATTTCATCCGCGCACCGCTTCAGCTCACTGCGAATCAGCTCCTCATGCGCTACCTGCCGTTTATATTTCAGCTGATGTTCAAGCGTTGCCCAGAAGTCTGTTGCAATGGTCCGGATCTGAATCTCTGCCGACAGTTCCTCTCCCTGCGGAGTAGGAAGCAGAACAATCATATGATAGCTCCGGTAGCCGTTTGGCTTGGGATGGGCAAAATAATCCTTTGTCATAACCACCCGGAATTCCGGCCTTGTCTTCAGCCAGTCCGCAACCTTGTATACATCGTCGCTGAACGCGCAGACAATCCGCACTCCGACGGCATCATGCACCTGGGTCAGCGCGCTGTGCGCATCCGTTTCCAGCTTCCTGCTCTTCAGCTTGTTTCTCATGCTTTCCGGAGTTTTGATCCGGGATGTCTGGTATAATATTGTGCGCCCGTTCTCTGCCTGTCCTCTCTCCCACTCGTAGGCGCCGGCTATATTCAGTATTGTCTGCTCCGCCCATTTCATACCCGTCAGGGCAGGACCGTAGAATTCTTCTTCTGTCATACCTTCCTCCTTCCGATACATTCTAGGCCGGCAGAGCCGCCGTGATGATAAGGGAATATCCGTCCGGCGAGGATGCGCTGATCCTGCCCTTATGAGCCGTCACAACCGCCCTCGCAATCGACAGCCCGATTCCGTAGCCGCCGGTTCCCGAATTCCTTGACGGATCCATTCTGTAAAACCGTTCGAACAGATACGGCAGCTTCTCCTGTTCAATCATCTCCGTTGTATTGGCAACCGTCAGCTTAACCGTTCTTCCCTGCTTCTCCAGTTTCAGAGTAATGGTTCCGCCTTCATTCGAGTATTTCAGAGCATTGTCCAGCAGAATTGAAATCAGCCGGCGCAGCGATTTCTCGTCCCCGCATATGGAAATCATCGGCTGAATCAATGCCTGAAAGGTCTTGTTTTTGGTTTTTGCAAGCGCCTGGAACGACTGCACCAGCTCTTCCGCCACATCGGACAGGGGAAATCGGATCATCCGGACCCGATTTCCGCTTTCTTCCATTCGAGACAGATGAATCAGATCTCCGGTCAGCGCGGTCAGCCGTCTGGTCTGGTTCTGAATGTCACGAATCCATTCATTTTCACCGAACTCCATCTCCAGAATATCCGCATCCGCGTCAATAATGGTAAGCGGCGTCTTGATTTCATGCCCTGCGTCAGTGATAAACTGCTTCTGCTTTTCATAGCTTTCGGAAACCGGCTTGATAATCCGTCCGGACAACAGAATCAGAAGCATCAGAACGGCAGCCAGCCCGAAAAAGGATATGACGCAGCTGGTAACAAGAAAGGAAGAGAAGGTTTCGAGGCTCCTTGTGCAGTCGAGAAATATAATCTGGATCCCGTCGCCCGTATCGCGGGTTATATACCGGTAATTCCCCGCGAACCCTGCCGTTCCCCCCTGTTCCCAGATGGCCGACGCATATTCCGCTGCCGCGGCGGCGTCGATTGCGGCAATCCGTTCCGTATCCAGCGATATCACGGCGCCCTCCGAGGTCAGCAGGACGGAGAAATACCTTGACTCATAAGGAAGCTCCGGTGACAGAGCCGGCAGATAGTCCTCCAGCTCTTCCGGATACTCCTCTTCCCTCATAAAAGTTCCCCCGTTATCGGCCAGAATATCAAGAATTGCATCCGCGTTCTGTATCACTCTGATGTAATTGACAATATTAACGGTTCCGATAATGATGACAAGAACAATCAGCAGCGAGATTGCGGAAACTGCAATCAGCTTAATCCGCAGTTTCTTCAGCATTTAAATCTCCTCCAGTGAGTATCCGAGATTCTGGAACGATCGAATCTGAAGGGAAGCATGAATGACTTCAAGCTTCTTCTTCAGATAAGAGATATAGAGCCAGACCACGTTCGGCTCCGTCCCGCCGTCGTTCCCCCATATCTTTTCCAGAAACCGTTCCGTGGAGATAGGCTTCCCCGGACAGCAGATCAGCATCTCCATCATCCGGTATTCCTTATTCGCAAGCCGGAAGCTCCCCGTCGGGGAGGCCAGCTCGAAGGTTCCCCGATCCAGGGTAATATTCCCAAGCCGCAGTCTGGACCCGTTCTGCAGCTCCTGTCCCCGCGTCATGGCGCGGATACGCGCCAGAAGCTCCTTCGTGGCGAACGGCTTCGTTAAATAGTCATTGGCTCCTCCATCCAGACCTGAAACTTTATCATCGATCTCCGATTTTGCCGTGAGGATCAGAACAGGAATCAGATTCCCTCTCTCCCTCAGTCTTTTAAGAACTTCCATTCCGTCCAGCTTCGGCATCATAAGGTCGAGTATTAATCCGTCATAATTGCCTGTCTCCAGATATTCCAGCGCTTCCGCTCCGTCATAGGCCGCATCGGCGCAATAATGATTCTTTTCCAGTATTGTTACAATCGCTCTTGAAAGGGAGCGTTCGTCCTCCGCTACTAATAATCTCATTCCGGCCTCCATTTCTCCTTACGGCTTTTTCTTTCATTTTAACTCCCAAATCTTGATAACTGTGTGAACTTTCTGCGAACTATTTACGAACACGCAGAATCCGGCCTACCAACCCGAACCTGTATTGCTGGATCTGCTCCGTCAGGCAAGAGACGCCGGACTGGAATCCGTGATCGTAAATGACGGAAGTACGCCTGCTTACACGCAGCGGTTCCTTAAGGCGAAGGCATACGGCACCGTGCTGTCTCACTCTGAGAATCTCGGAAAGGGGCGCGCTTTAAAGACCGGACTTTCTTATATTTATGAGCATTACGGCGCATCCTGCATGGAAATGTGCCCGCAAGAAGCCGCTTCGGCAACGCCGTATCAAGACTGTCCTATACCCTCGTTACCGGACTGAGAATTCATGATACCCAATCCGGCCTGCGCGCCTTTACGGCAGATCTGATCCCGGAATTGCTTATGATCTCCGGAGAGCGTTATGAATACGAAATAAATGTTCTTCTAAGGTGTGCAAACAGACAGATCCCGATACGGGAGCTTAAGATTGAGACGATTTACTGGAATAACAATGCCGGTTCCCATTTTCATCCTCTCCGGGACTCCTGTCTGGTATACAGGGAGCTGCTGAAATTCCCTGCCGCCTTGTTTGCCGGATTCCTTACGGATTATACTGTATACAGCCTGATGATTACCCTGATCGGACATCTGTCCGCGGGGCTGCTCCTGTCTAATATTCTGGCGCGGGTTGTCAGCGCGTCCGTGAATTATACTCTGAACCGGACTCTGGTGTTCAAAAGCCGGGCCGGCAGCCGCTCGGCCGTACAATACTTCGGGCTGGCGGCAGGCATTCTTGCGGGAAATACGCTTGTGCTGGCATTCCTGTCCGATATCCTGTCCGTGAACCGGTACGCGGCAAAAATCTGCACGGAGCTTCTGTTCTTCTTCGGGAGCTGGATCATACAGAGGTGCGTGATATTCCGTCCAGCTTCGCGAGCCGTAAACCGCGCAGGAGGTGAATGATTTGATTCGATTCTTGAAGAAACGTTATGTCTGGGCGGTTCTGTACGGAATTCTTCTGTCCGCCTTTACTCTGTATGTGGTTCTGGATACCTTCGTTCTGGCCAGAGTCTATATGGCTGTGCCGGAAGAGGCCGAGTCCGGACAAAGCGCGGATCCGCCGGTACAGAGTACGGATTCCGGAACTCGAATCGGCTCCTATTCCGACGGCCGGATCGAGATTACGGTAACGGAATACCGAATCCATGATACCTCCGTCTATGTGGCCGATATCCTCCTTTCAAGCGCGGATTACTTAAAGACCGCTCTTGCCGGGAATGTCTACGGACGGAACGTCACGGATAAAACCTCGTCCATCGCCGAAAGTCATGACGCCATCCTCGCGATTAACGGGGATTATTATGGCGCAAGACAAAGCGGCTACTGCCTGGACGGCGGCGGATCCTCCACCATGTATTTTAACGGAGAGGTGATTAATCAGCCTACTACGAACGGACGAAGCATCAGGGAAAGGGGTGTGAGTGACATTGTCTACATCGGATATTAATCAGTCGGGGCGTTCCATCTTTAAAACGGGTTATGTCTATCTGCTCGTCTCTTTGGTCTGCGCGGTATTCGGCGCAGTTTACGAGCATTTCAGCCACGGCGTCTATTCGGGATATATGGCGTACGCGTTTTTATTCCCGCTGGCCGGAGGGGCTCTTCCCTTCCTGACCATGTTCCTGCTGTCTCCCCGGCAGATTCCCGGCAGACTGTCCCGCAATCTGTATCATTCGGGAATCGCGGCGCTGACCGTCGGAAGCATGGTCCGGGGCGCGCTTGATATTTATGGAACCGCAAGCGGCCTTTGCCGCGTATACCGGATCGCCGGCGCGGTCTTTGCCGGGCTGGGCATCCTCTCGTATCTGTTCCGAATTCTGTCTTCTCATTCTGCTGTAAAATCATTGTAACAATTCATTCTTTACATGGGAAAAATCCATGTTATAATAGAAAAAACAGCAAAAGGAGAATATATCATGACAGATCAAAATCTCACACTTTTGACCGATTTTTATGAGCTTACCATGATGCAGGGGTATTTTAAGAATCACACAAATGACGTTGTGATCTTTGACGCGTTCTACAGGGAGAATCCCTCCGGCAGCGGGTATGCCATCTGCTGCGGTCTGGATCAGGTAATCGACTATATAAAGAACCTTCATTTTGACGCAGAGGATATTGAATACCTGCGAAGCCTTCGGATGTTCGACGAAGATTTCCTCGAATATCTCGCACAGTTTCGTTTTACAGGCGATATCTACGCAATTCCGGAAGGAACGGTTGTATTCCCGATGGAGCCCCTTGTTAAGGTGATTGCCCCGATTATGGAAGCGCAGCTTATAGAAACCGCGATCCTGAATATCGTGAATCATCAGAGTCTCATTGCGACCAAGGCCTCCAGAGTCTGCTACGCCGCGCGCGGAGAAGGCGTCATGGAATTCGGCCTTCGCAGGGCGCAGGGACCGGATGCCGGAACCTACGGAGCCAGAGCGGCAGTAATCGGCGGCTGTATCGGAACGAGCAACGTGCTATGCGCGAAGATGTTCAACGTCCCTCCTCTCGGAACCCATGCTCACAGCTGGATCATGAGCTTCGAGGATGAGCTGACCGCCTTCCGCAAGTATGCCCAGCTGTATCCGATGAATACTACTCTGCTGGTTGACACGTATGACACCCTTCGGTCCGGCGTTCCCAATGCCATCAAGGTATTCACCGAGCTGAGGGATGCCGGGAAGATGCCGGAGAAGTACGGAATCCGGCTTGATTCCGGCGATCTGTCCTATCTGTCCAAGAAGGCAAGGAAGATGCTTGATGACGCCGGCTTCACGGACGCCTCCATCTGTGCTTCCAGCGATCTGGATGAATATCTGATTGATTCCCTCAAGACGCAGGGCGCCAAAATCAATTCCTGGGGCGTGGGAACCAATCTGATTACAAGCAAGGACTGCCCTGCCTTCGGCGGCGTCTATAAGCTTGCGGCCGTTAAGAAGAACGGAAAATTCATTCCGAAGATCAAGCTGTCCGAGAACCAGTGGAAGATTACGAATCCCGGCAATAAGACGGTATACCGAATCTATGACAAAGAATCCGGCAAGATTAAGGCGGATCTGATTGCCCTTGCGGACGAACAGTATTCGACTGATAACCCGCTTCTACTTTTTGATCCGATTGCAACCTGGAAGAAGACTTACCTGCGCGCCGGAACCTATACCATGCGTGAGATCCTTGTTCCTGTCTTCCTGAACGGGAAATGTGTCTATACCTCGCCGTCGGTTATGGAGATCCGGGATTACTGCGCAAAGGAACTGAATACCCTGTGGGACGAGACCCGGCGTCTGATCAATCCTCATAATGTCTATGTGGATCTCTCCAATGAGCTGTATCATATGAAGCGCCAGCTTCTTGACAGCATGAACGCGGGCCGCGGAGAAAGAGAACAGGGATAACCGTATTTCGGCGCGGGTCCGCCTCATTGGCAGGCCCGCGCCGAGTCTGTATGAATCAATCATATAACCTGCCTCTTGCTTTTTCATGTCCGGCATGCTATAATTTCACATTGCAGGCCTGCCAAAACCAAGGTCTTTTCGGACCTGCCGCCGATTTCCGGCGTTAAATGAATCGAGTGTTCGAGACCTTCCACTCGTAAAACAAAACTAAAGGAGAGTTATTATGTCAAAAAAAGTTATGTTCATCACCCAGTCTGCTGTCATCGCGGCAATCTATGTTGTTCTGATCCTGCTGTTCCAGCCTTTTTCCTTCGGTGAGATTCAGGTTCGGGTCGCGGAAGCGCTGACCGTTCTTCCATTCTTCACTCCCGCCGCAATTCCCGGCGTCACCATCGGATGCCTGATCGGCAATCTCATCGGCGGCAATGTCATGGATATGATTTTCGGCACGCTCGCGACGCTGATTGGCGCAGTTGTATCTTACGCGGTCCGGAAGAACCAGTATCTCGTTCCCCTGCCGCCCATCGTATCCAATGCGCTGATCATCCCCTGGGTATTAAAATATGCCTATGAACTTCCGTTCTCCATTCCGTTCCTCATGCTTACTGTCAGTATCGGTGAGGTGCTCTCCTGCGGCATACTCGGTCTGGTGCTTTTAACCGCCTTAAAGTCCTGCCGCGGAATTAACTGGACTCCCTGGAAGACCAATACGGCACAATAAAACCGCAAAAAATGCGCCGTCCCTGATATGACGGCGCATCCTTTTTATTTTATTTATATATGATTCATCCCTGAGCTTTCCCGGTCAGGACTATGCTCTTTCCGACATCAGCCCGTGTATGAAAAAGTTTGCGGCCCCTTTCGGAAGCAGCGACATCTGGAGCATAAACTCGAACTCGGTCTTGATTCCCAGCTCTCTTCCTGCATCCTTCAGCCTTGCCACTGACAGACTTCCCTGATTCAGCAGATCCAGATGCATCTTCGCAAGACGTTCCGAGGTTGTCGGATATCCCATTCGGGTTACGGCGTAGTACAGATCGGCGAACCCCTTCTCCAGGCAGGCGATTCCGAATTCACCGAAATCCATATTGCCTCCTCTCATCAGAAGAACCTTTCTGCCGTCCGGACAATCTCCGTCAAGCACCTTCTCCTTGCTGTCATGATATACCCGATATCCTCTCTCCATCAAAAGCGGAACGACATCAAAGACGCACTCCTTATCCGCGACCAGAATCACCGGATATTCTCCCGGAAGCTCTTCCTCAACCGACAGCAGCCCGTCCCATCCAGACAGATAAAACCCCATTCCGCTGCCGGCCATCAGATCATAGATATCCCTTGAATCCTTCTGCATATGTTCCAGACAGGCGGTATCATTCTGTTCGCAAAAACCATACACTCCGTGCCGGAGATTCCTGATATAATTCTTCTGCACCAGCATATGCAGATACCATGACAAGGTACTCTTCTTCATATCCGATAACGCTTTATACACTTCCTGAGTGGTGAATTCCGGCTGTGCCCGGAACTTCTCCCTCAACATCTCATAAACCCGCTTCATTGCCGAATCATCTGCGATCTTAGCCACTTCCTCATCCCCATTCGTAAATTTTTGTTCACGAAAACGCAAATTGGCATATTTTTCTTGCGTTTTCATGGATTCTTATTCGTATATTGATTAGGAACTATTCATAACTATAAGTATACAATAATCAAGCCCTCTTCGCAACGAGAAAAATCATAAAAATGGAAATTATTTTGTGTACAATCTGCCGGAGGATTGTCTGCCGTCCGCTTAAGCGCTCCGTCTGACAGAGGAATGGCTCAAAGACCCCGGATCCCGATTCGGATTATAACGCGCAGTTATTCACGGTTCTCGGGAACGGTATCACATCTCGGATATTGCTCATTCCGGTCAGATACATGATACAGCGCTCAAAGCCCAGCCCGAATCCGGCGTGTCTTGCGGAACCGTATTTTCTCAGATCCAGATAGAAGTCATAATCCTCTTCCTTCAATCCAAGCTCCGTCATACGCTTCGCAAGCTTTTCATAATTATCTTCTCTCTGGCTTCCTCCGATAATTTCCCCGATTCCGGGTACCAGAAGATCCATGGCCGCCACCGTCTTATTATCCTCATTCAGCTTCATATAGAACGCCTTAATCTCCTTCGGATAATCCGTAACGAATACCGGCCTTTTAAAGATCTCTTCCGTCAGATATCTTTCATGCTCCGTCTGCAGATCGCATCCCCATGATACCTTATAATCAAAGCTGTCATTATTCTTCATCAGCAGCTCAACCGCTTCCGTATAGGTAACATGCGCGAACTCAGACTCCGCGACATGCTTCAGACGTTCAATCAGTCCCTTGTCCACGAAGGAATTAAAGAAATTCATCTCCTCCGGCGCATTCTCCAGCACATAGTTGATAATATACTTGAGCATGCTCTCCGCGAGCATCATGTCGTCCTTCAGATCCGCGAATGCAATCTCCGGTTCAATCATCCAGAATTCCGCGGCATGGCGGGTTGTATTAGAATTCTCCGCGCGGAAGGTAGGGCCGAACGTATAAATATTCCGGAATGCCATCGCGAAGGTTTCTCCGTTAAGCTGGCCGCTCACGGTAAGATTCGTGGGCCTGCCGAAGAAATCCTGCGTATAATCCACCGTCCCGTCCGCTTCCCTGGGAACCTGATTCAGATCCAGCGTTGTAACCTGGAACATCTCTCCCGCGCCCTCGCAGTCGCTTCCCGTAATCAGAGGGGTATGCACATAGACAAAATCCCTCTCCTGGAAGAATCTGTGAATTGCGTAGGCAATCAGGGATCTGACGCGGAATACGGCCTGGAAGGTATTCGTCCGCGCTCTCAGATGCGTAATTGTTCTGAGATATTCCAGAGTATGCCTCTTCTTCTGCAGCGGATAATCCGGGGTGGACGTTCCCTCCACCTCAATATGATCAGCCTGAATCTCAAAAGGCTGTCTGGCCTGCGGCGTTGCCACAAGCTCTCCCTCAACAATCAGCGCGGTTCCTACATTACACCTGGAAATCTCCGCGAAATTATCAAGCCTGTCTCCGTATACGATCTGAAGCGGTTCAAAAAAGGTTCCGTCCGCCAGTACAATAAACCCGAAGGTCTTGGAATCCCTTATACTTCTGACCCAGCCTCCCACCCGGATCCGTCTGCCGATAAATGACTCCCTGTCACGGTATAATTCCCGTATTGTTGTCAAGTCCATGGTCTAAAACTCCTTTGTCTTTGCTTTTTCCTTTTATTATAGCATAGTTCCTGAAATAAGAAAAGGGTATCTATTTCTCTTTGACATCATAGATGGTATATGATAGAATAAAATCAAATTCTGAACAAATATGACAATTAAGATACTCAGGAGGTTATTGTTATGGTTATCACAATTTGTATCGGCAGTTCCTGCCACTTGAAGGGGTCCCGTGAAATCATTCAGATTCTGGAGCGCCTGATTTCATTACATAATGTAAAGGACAAAGTCGAGCTGAGCGGATCCTTCTGTATGGGAGAATGTACAAAGGGAGTCTGCGTCAAGCTGGACGGAGAGCTGTTCTCATTACAGCCTGCAACTACGGAGAAGTTTTTTAATGAAGAGGTGCTTAGGAGGCTTGCCTGATGAATGTAATCGGTTTTAAGGAAGCGAAATGTAAGAACTGTTATAAGTGTGTCCGCGTCTGCGATGTGAAAGCGATTACTGTCCAGAATGAACAGGCGCAGATTATGAATGACAAGTGTATCCTCTGCGGGCACTGTCTGGATGCATGTCCCCAGAATGCCAAGACATTTATCAGCGATCTGGATCGCGTAAAGGGATATCTTCGCTCTGGTATTCCGACCATCGTATCAATCGCTCCTGCCTATCTTGGCGTCATGAAGTATAAGACTCCCGGCCAGGTCATAACAGCCCTCCTGAAGCTTGGATTCAGGGAAGTCCGCGAAACGGCCGAGGGAGCTGCCTATGTTACGAACGAATATGAGAAGCTGCTTATGCAGGGAAGCATGGAGAATATCATTACAACCTGCTGCCCGAGCGTGAATGACCTGATTGAAATCTACTACCCCTCCCTTGCCAAATATATGGCGCCTGTCGTATCTCCCATGATCGCGCACGGGAAGCTGATCCGCGCCATGTACGGTCAAAGTGTGAAGGTTGTATTTCTCGGCCCCTGCATCGCGAAGAAGAGGGAAGCCGAGGGCGATGAACGGACAAAGGGCTATATTGATGCCGTCATTAATTTCAAGGAGCTGGAACAATGGCTGAAGGAAGAGAACATTGATCTGTTCAGCCTTCCCGATACGCCTCCTCAGAATCCAAATCCGGAGGTAAACCGTCTCTATCCGATCAGCAGCGGAGTTCTCTCCTCCGTTGTCGCAACCAAGTCTGCCGCGGATCAATACCGCAAGTTCTATGTCCACGGCACCCATAACTGTATCGAGCTGTTTGAGAGCATGGAACGCGGCGAGGTCTCCGGCTGCTTTATCGAGGCCAATATCTGCAACGGCGGCTGCATTAAGGGACCTGCCATTGATCGTTACTCCATTTCCCGCTTCAAGGTGAAGCTTGATATGGAGGAATCCATCCCTAAGAAGCCCGTGGAGAAAGAGACCTTCTACCGCGATTTCTCCGGTCTGTCCTTCGCCAAGGCCTTCGGCGACCGCTCTCCGAAGGATCCTATGCCTACGGAGGATGAGATCAACGAAATCCTGCGCAAGACAGGCAAGATCAATCCGAAGGATATGCTCAACTGCGGCGCCTGCGGATACCCGAGCTGCCGCGACAAGGCCATTGCCGTCTATCAGGGCAAGGCTGAGCTGAATATGTGTCTGCCTTATATGCATGAACGCGCCCAGTCCATGTCGAATGTCGTACTGGATACAACGCCGAATATCATCATAATTGTAGACGCCGACATGAAGATACAGGAATTCTCCAAGGCTGCGGAGCATTATTTCCATATTTCCAGGGCGGATGCCAGAGAGATGTACCTGTACGAGATTATCGATCACACCGACTTCATGAATGTGCTGGATACTCATGAGAATATTCTCGGCAAGCGCGTGACTTATGAAGATATCGGTCTTGCCACACTGCAGAATATCGTATATATCGAGGAACAGAACTGCGTTCTCGGGATCTTCCAGGATGTCTCCCAGGAGGAGGAGCAGAAGAAGCAGGCTTACAAGGTTAAGATGGAGACCATAGAAATGGCTCAGAAGGTAATTGACAAGCAGATGATGGTTGCCCAGGAGATTGCGGGACTGCTTGGCGAGACGACCGCGGAGACCAAGGTAACGCTTACAAAGCTGCGCGATACCATTCTCTACGACGGCGGGGAAGCGCCCGCTTCCAGATAGGAGGCCGGAATGAATATCAGTGTTGACGCTTCTTATAAAAGTCTGAACAAGCACAATGAGGAGCTGTGCGGCGATAAGGTGGAGATCCTAAAGACTCCCGATTCCAATATCATCATTCTTGCCGACGGTATGGGAAGCGGAGTCAAGGCCAATATTCTTGCGACGCTTACCTCCAAGATCCTCGGAACCATGTTCCTGAACGGCGCTCCGATTGAAGAATGCGTGGAGACCATTGTCAAAACGCTTCCGGTATGCCAGGTCAGGCAGGTTGCTTATTCTACCTTCAGTATCCTTCAGCTCTTTAAGAACGGGGATGCCTATCTGGTCGAATTCGACAACCCAAGCTGCGTTTTTATCCGGAACGGAAGGCTTCAGGAGATTCCCTATCAAGAGAAGATCATTGAAGGAAAGAAGATTAAGGAATGCCGGTTCCATGTGGAGCTGAACGACTGCTTTATCCTGATGAGCGACGGAGTCATCTATGCCGGCGTCGGCAAGGTGCTGAACTTTGGATGGACCTGGAACAGCATGGCGGACTACGCGGTTAAGGCGACAAAGACCACTCTTTCTGCCTCCCGCCTCGCCGCTATCTTAAGCAAGGCCTGCGATGATCTGTATATGCAGAGTCCGGGAGATGACACTACGGTTGCCGTCGCGAGAATCATACACGCCAAGCCGGTCAATATCTTCACCGGTCCTCCCATGAATAAGGAGGATGACGCGAAGGTAATACACGAGTTCATGCGCGGACCCGCCAAGCGGATTGTCAGCGGCGGAACCTCGGCCAATATTGTAGCCCGCATTCTGCACAAACAGATTAAGACTTCCCTGAACTATACGGATCCGGTACTGCCGCCGATTGCAACGATAGACGGCATTGACCTTGTAACAGAAGGTGTCCTTACTCTTACCCGCGCGCTTCAGCTGATGAAGCAGTATGTGGAAGAGGATGTTGACGAAGCATTCTTTCTTGAGCTTGACAAGGACAACGGCGGCTCTAAAATCGCCAAAATCATTATTGAAGACTGTACCGAGCTGCATTTCTTTGTCGGCAAGGCAATCAACGCGGCCCATCAGAATCCGGGGCTTCCCTTCGATCTGAGCATCCGTATGAATCTTGTTGCTCAGATGGTGGATTATGCCAAGAAAATGGGAAAGGATGTTACAGTACAATATTATTAATAGAAGAAGGAGGACATACATATGTTACAGGGTAGTTCCGATATTAATACAATTAAACATGAAGTCTTATTCGAAGTAGCCAAGCTTGCCTTCCGCGGCGAGCTGAATGAGAAAGAGGATCAGATTCCCTATGATCTGATTCCCGGACCTCAGGCAAATTTCCGCTGCTGTATCTATAAGGAGCGCGAGATTATCCGCCAGAGAATCCGTCTTGCAAAGGGCATGTCCCCTTCCGCCAATCAGAACAACCGGAATATTGTCCAGGTAATCAACTCCGCCTGTGAGGGCTGTCCGATTACACGTTTTGTCGTAACGGACAACTGCCAGAAGTGTATGGGAAAGAAATGCCAGCAGGCCTGCAATTTCCATGCAATTTCCATGCTGCGCGACCGGGCTTATATCGATCCATCCAAATGCAAGGAGTGCGGTAAGTGCTCTCAGGCCTGCCCTTATAACGCAATCGCGGATCTGATGCGTCCCTGTAAGAGAAGCTGTCCGGTAGACGCCATTTCCATGGATGAGAACGGTATTGTTGTCATTGATGAGGAACGCTGCATCAACTGCGGATCCTGTATTAAGGACTGCCCGTTCGGAGCCATTTCCGATCGCTCCTTTATGGTGGACGTAATCAACCTGATCCGGAACGGCGCAGAAATCTATGCGATGGTTGCTCCGGCAATCGAAGGCCAGTTCGGTCCGCAGGTCTCTATCGGCATACTGGCTGACGCGATTAAGGAAATCGGCTTCACCGGAATGTATGAGGTATCCTTAGGCGCGGATCTGGTATCTGCCTCCGAATCGCAGGAATGGGCTGAAGCTTATCAGGAGGGCAAGAAGATGACAACCTCCTGCTGTCCGGCCTTTGTCAATATGATTAAGAAACATTTTCCGACCCTGCTTTCCAATATGTCCACAACCGTCTCTCCGATGGCTGCGACAGCCAAGCTGGTCCGCGCGATTCACCCGGGCGCGATTACCGTATTCATCGGCCCGTGCATCGCGAAGAAGGGAGAGGTTCTTGACAGTATTACACAGGGCAACGCGGATTACGCTCTGACCTTTGACGAGCTGAACGCCATGTTCCGTGCCAGGGAAATTAATCTCTCCTCCTTCGGCGGCCATATGCAGCAGGGCAGCGTATACGGCAAGAACTTCGCCATTGCGGGAGGCGTTACCGCATCCGTCATTCAGGCAATGGAGGAAAAAGGCATCGATACGGAGAAGATCAATGTTTTAGGCTGCAATGGCGCCGCGGAGTGCAAGAAAGCGCTGATGATGCTCAAAGCGGGCCGGCTTCCCGCCGATTTCATCGAGGGTATGGCCTGTGTCGGCGGCTGCGTGAACGGACCGGGCAGCGTACTGACCGGACGGCAGGCGCAGCAGAACCGGGCCAAGCAGATTGCGACAGCCGACAAGAGAGAAATCTACGAGAACCTCAGGTCTTACGAAGAGTATCCGGTTGAAATGCACAGGAAGTAAAAGGATTCCCGTTATAATAAAAGCCATGCAGCCCGGGATGAAGGCTGCATGGCTTTCTCTATGGATATGGATAGTAAAAGACCTGACGGCATATATTATATCATAAACTGCATAAATTGTCTTATATCTTCAGTAAATGACGGGTTTCGTGCACTAAACGTTTGACTGCCCCGGAACAGACGGGATCGGTACAGCCAGATTAACATACCAACATCCAGGCATCAGAAAGGAGACTCCTATGCGCGATTTTACCATACGAATCGCGGAACCATCCGATATCGGTTCCGTTCATTCTATTATGACAACAGCCCGCAGCTCCATGAAGGAGCCCGAGCTGTATGTTCCTGACACTCCGGAATTTATCAGCCGCCATATTCAGGACTGCGGCTTCACTCTGCTTGCTTTTTACGGGACTCTGCCCGCCGGCTTTCTGATTGTAAGAATTCCCGGTGAGGAGCGCGATAACCTGGGATATGATCTGGGGTTCTCCAAACAGGAGCTTTCGCTTGCCGCTCATATGGAATCCGCCGCTGTCCTGCCCGAGTATCAGGGCAACCGCCTGCAGCGGAGGCTCATCTCCTCCGCGGAGGCCATTCTCTCCTCCCGCGGCTACCAGTATGCTCTCGCAACCGTGTCTCCGAAAAATTTTTACAGTCTCCGCAATATGCTCGCCTGCGGCTACCGGATTGCGAAAACGACCACGAAATACGGAGGGCTGGAGCGGCATATTCTGCTGAAATCACTGGGCAAAACGGCATAATACCGGATCAGAGAAACGCCGGGGAAGGGTATCGATCTTCCTTTTCCGGCGTTTCCTCCTGCTTCTTAAGAATTACCCTCTTCCCCATACCTCAATCTCTATCAGAGCCGGATACGGCGAAGGACTGTCTCCTTTTATCAGCTCATCCAGCGTCAGCCACTCGATTTTCTTAACGGGGAACACAATCTCCTGCGGCTGATCCGTTTTCTCAAGCTGCATAACAAGCACACTTCCGTCCGAGAACCGGAAGGTTCCGGATGTCCAGTAATTATCATGAGGGAAATCCGCCCTGGTATACAGGACAATCCGATCCGTCTCTACGGTCCTGCCGAATTCCACCTTAATCTGCGCGTCGTCCCTCATATTAATTCCCCAGGACTCATACGGCCATGGTCCGTGAGAATGGTTCTCCGTCATGCCGTCAATCGCGTTTCTTGCGGCAAATACAGCCTCGCCCCTCGTCTCTGCATTGGCTGAAGCATGAGGATAACAACCATAATGCTCATGCTGATCCGCTTCGTTCCTTGCCAGATTCCGGTAGGCATCCTTCTCTTCATCCCTTACCATGCGAACTCCGATCAGATGCGTCTCCCCTGCAAATGCTCTCGGTGAATATGAGGTTCTTTTCTCTCCGAACGGAATCCGGAAGATATACTCGTTCTCTGTCAGATAACAGAACGCTTCATTGATTGCGTCGTCAATCCGAAGATACACCCGAACCCCTGTCTGCTCCGTCCTCACAACAATTTCGTCGCCTTCCTCATAGACGCCCGGATATACCAGAGTCAGAGCGTTTATCCCCGAATGCTCGGCCAGTATTTTCCTGTTCCTGTTCCGGACAAGAATGGTCAGTCTATTATCCATGAAATCCTCCATTCCACACAGAAATCTGCGCCACAGATTTCTGTGCATATATCATATTTTGTCTGCTGCATCAATGTATTCAGTATAGCGTTTCTCTCTCCCAAATGCAATTTTTTCGCGAAGCTGCGCAGGATATGCAAGTTTCTTTATAAGATTTGCCACATTTTCTGTCCGTAAAGCAGCCCTTCCTGTATTGTATAGATGCGAAATCTCCAAAAAGAAAATCCTCGGTAATCCTATTGCAATTCATGGATCTACGCGCTATAATGGACTGGCATTTGCCGAATTCTAAAGAAAAGGAGCAAAACCGTCCTGAATTTGGCCGGACGGCGAAAGAAATGGAATGAGCCACACACAGATAATACAGAATCAGATAAGCGGACAACGTCAGTATGACTTTGTCGCAAAGTTCAATTATATCCGCGAAGCCGGAACGGACGCGGAAAAGAGAGCTGCGGACACGATCTGCCTGGAGCTTGAGACCTTTGGACTGAATGGCCGGATTGAGACCTTCACCTTACCGGTTCCTGTGATACAGACCGCAGGCCTTACCGTTACGGCCCCCTATCAGAAGGAATATACCGTTACGGGCTGCGGCTTCTGCGGAAATACTCCCGAAGAGGGCCTTGAGGCAGAGTTCCTCTATGTGGAGAACGCGGACGCAATCAGCCTGCGCGAAGCAAAGGATAAGATTATCATGGTGAATTCTCCCGTGCGCGGAGAGATGTATCAGAGGCTGCGTAACTCTGGGGCGCTCGGATTCCTCAGCATCAGCGGCTCTCCGCTTGATACCGGGGATAAGCGGATTCCCGCCCCGTACTGTCTGCCGAACCATCCACTGACATCCTTCATGCCAGGCGCTTCGATTCATTACCTTGATGCCGCCGAACTGATTGCGCGGAATGTCTCCCGCGTCCGGCTGACGGCAATACAGAGTCATACCCTGCATACGTCCGCGAACGTCGCGGTCCGGATTGAAGGGACTGACAGGAAGGAGGATATCCTGACTGTTACCGCCCATTACGATTCCGTTCCCGCAGGCCCCGGCGCGTATGACAACATGGCAGGCTGCGCGATTGTCATGGAGCTCTGCCGTTATTTTCAGGCACATCCGCCGCGTCGCACAATGGAATTCGTATGGTTCGGCGGGGAAGAAAAGGGAATGCTTGGAAGCGCGGCTTATGTGAAAACGCATAAGGACGAGCTGAACCGCCACCGTTTTAATATGAATATTGATCTGGCGGGACAGGCAATCGGAGGAAATGTAATCGGACTGACGGCAGACGCTTCCGCCATCGGACTTCTGGAAGCGCTCGGAGCAAAATCGGGGATCGGCATGTCCGTCAAACATAATGTATGGAGCAGCGATTCCAATACCTTCGCGTGGAAACGGATTCCCTCCATGACCCTGAATCGCGACGGCTTCGGCATGCACACGGAGCATGACACGATCGCTCTCATCTCCCCCTGGTCCCTGAAGCGCAGCGCGGTCCTGCTTGGCACCATTGCGGAAGCGCTGGCATGGGAGGATGACTTCCCAATCAGCAGGGAGATTCCGGAGGAATTCCGGAAGAAGCTTGATATGCAGTTCGAGAGATTTTCATGGGGGTAATATGTTGTGACGGGCGGGAGGTACTGCCCTGACGGCGTTCAGCGCACAAAGGCTGTCTGGAAATCGAAGCAGGACAATAACATTGTGTCCGGCCTCCGTTTCCCGACAGCCTTCTGACTGCGTCGATATTCTCCTCCTTCTGTCATG
>DVNP01000152.1 GCA_018714285.1 Candidatus Caccomorpha excrementavium
TGCTCTCTCCTGCCTCTATATTGGATACGGCAATGGCATCCCCCGTAAAATCCGGTATAATGCTGTTCTCAACTCCCACTCCGCTCACAATACTGACAGAAACATCTCTTGCCGTCTCCGCGCCGTTATTGGTCAGTACGGCCTGAAGCGTCAGATCGGAGCCTGCGAGAATTCCGTCGCTGTATGTACTGCTCTCCAGAATCAGATTCGCGTCATTCACATCTCCGGTACCACTCTTCAGAATCGTAATATACAGATTCCTCGAGGTGCTGTATTCCGTACCATCACTGTCCTTATAAGTCATATTCACCTTCAGCGTCTTAAGTCCCTCCGTAGCTGTCGGCAATACATTAATTGGAATATGTACATTCTGAAGAACTCCCTCTGTCAGATCGCCCACCTTAATGGATTCCAGCGTATATCCGGGAACCATTCCGGTATCACCGTAATCAATACTGACAAAGGTATTCAAAGCCTTAATCTCTCCTTCGTTCTTGACCTGAAAGGACAGGTCAAAGCTTCCTCCTATGGCAACCAGATTCTCGTCATAACGAATCTGATCGATTGTCAGCTGAGACGGAGTCTTTTCCGTCAGAATCTGAATATTCACATCAAGGGGAATCCGGTAGGTAGTCGCCATCCCCTCCTCGTCCGCCCCATTATAAGTAAATGTAAAGGTAAGGCCGTAATCCTTTATCTTCGCCGTATCCTTCACATCCACGTCGAATTCCAGATTCGTCGCCTAATATGTGGAAATCCCAGGTACGGTTCCTTCCAGGTTATCCTTTGTCAGCTTCACGCCGGTTACGGAAAACGGCGCTCCGCTCTCCGGCTCCGCCGTTACCGACGGATTCAATATGTACTCGCCAACCGCCACAATCGGCAGCTTAACATGCGTAACCTTCCCCGGCTCTGCCTCAATATTCCTGGTTGCTCCGCCCGTAATCTGAATCGTGCTCTCCGCATCCGCCGTTATGCCGCCTCCCGCAAGGCCCGCAACCATTAGCACCGCCGTCAGAATGACGGCCATAATCCTTTTGCTGTTCATACTTCATTCCCTCTGCTTTCCTGATATTCTGCATCGCTGTGTCCAGAATCCATAGCCTGAACCGATTCCTTAAGCCCTTCCGTCAGCTCTTTGTCCGGAGTCTCCTGCGTGTCGATCCGGTCAATCACTTCCATTACCTTCTCTTCGACCCGGGCAATGGAAGCGTCGGCCGCCTTCTTCTCCTCGCCGGTTCCTGCCGCCTCCTGCTTCGGCCTCTCTTTACGCTTCGTCCGGCCCGTCTTCTTCGACCGGGCCTTATTCGCAGGCGGCGAAGACTCGGTCAGCTTCGGAGCCGCGGCCCTGGCCTCTTCCACTCTTCTGCGGTAGACTTCCGGATCTGTAATATCGTACTGAACCTCGATCTTTTCAATATCCCCGTCCAGTACATGAATGATGCGATCCGCGTAGGAGGCCAGCCTCGGATCATGCGTAACCATGACAATGGTCTGCCTGTTTTCCCGGGCAATCGCCTGTATCAGATTCATAACCTCCATTGTGGTCTTCGTATCAAGATTCCCCGTAGGCTCATCCGCAAATACAATCTCCGGCTTGGCAACGAACGCCCTGGCAATTCCGACTCTCTGCTGCTGACCGCCGCTCATCTCCTTCGGCTTATGGCCGAGACGGCTCCCCAGACCAACCTGAATCAGCATATCCTTCGCCAGCTTTTTTCGCACCTTCGGCTTCACCCGCTTGAACACCAGCGGGAATTCGACATTCTCAAGAGCGGTCATGGAATTCATCAGATTATAGGACTGAAACACGAAGCCCAGATACTTCTGTCTGAACTTCGCCAGGCTCGTTTCATTCATCTTATGAATCTTCTTGCCCTTTATGATAATCTGTCCGCTTGTTACCTTCTCAATTCCCGCCATCAGATTCAGCAATGTAGACTTTCCGGAGCCGGATGTTCCCAGCAGACAGCAGAATTCACCTTTTAGAATCTCGAAACTTACATCGTCAACGGCAACAATCCGTTCCGTTCCCATCCGGTATACTTTCTTAACATTCCGGAGTACAATCACTTTTTCTGCGTCTTTGCTTGCCATCACACCTTCTTTAGCCTCTCTTCTTTTATGGTTAAAATTATCCTACTCTAAAGTTCTTAAATAAAGACTATACTATTTCTTAATTTTTTCTTACTTTAAGTCAGCCCAGAATCCTTCCCAAAATATCAAAAAAACAGGCCTTGTCATTCCTTTTCAAAAATCGAACACTGCCCGCGGGCAGGCTCGCGGGCAGTCCATAACATTCTCTGATTATTCTCCCATTTCAATATACATCCGAATTAATTCCACCGCGTTATCAATGCCGACATAACTGCTCTGAATAGACAGATGATAATTCTCAGCCCTTCCCCATTTCTCGCTGGAATGGTAATTATAATAATTCGCGCGCCGTCTGTCAATCTTCACAATACTTTCTTCCGCCTTCGCCCTTGTCAGGCCGTCAATACGGATTGCCCGTTCTATGCGGAATTCCTTCTCCGCCCAGATAAACACATGCACAACATTCGGCAGATCCTTCAGAACATAATCCGCGCATCTTCCGACAATCACACAGGGACCCTCTGCCGCAACCTTCCGAATCACGTCCGACTGCGCAAGATAGATCCTGTCGTCCAGAGACAGGTGAGAGAATCCCATATCCGGATTCCCGTACGAGTTCATTCCCATTGCAATGGAATACAGCAGACTGTTCGAAGCCTTCTTCTCAGCATTCTCAAATGCCGCTTCCGCGAATCCGCTCTCCTTGGCCGCTCTTGTAATCAATTCGTTATCATAAAAGGGGATCCCCAGTTTCTGAGCCAGCTTCGAGCCGATCTCTCTTCCGCCGCTGCCGTACTGCCTGCTGATTGTGACTACTTTTCTCATAATCATCACTCCATTCTTCAGATTCTTATTACCTTGCTCTGCAATCCTGCCAGCTTTGCATCGTTATTGCTATTATAACATATTTCTTCCAAAAATGAACCTCTCTCTCCTCGGTTTCCCTATAAATTCCAGAGAAATCTGCCGCAGAATTTCCAAACCGGAGATACGCTTGTATAATAGCCTTTTTTCAGTCCTTCATAAAACCTGACCGCATCATCCCGATCCTTCATTGTCACCATCCGTCCGGAATATTCCGCCCGAACCACAATCTCCATGAAGCTTTTTGCCTCCGCGCCGGCCTGTGTTATTTCTTCCAGACGTTCTCCAATCTGAGCTCCATATTTCGGATCATCCTCCGCAATTCCGGGAACTATCTTCATGATTCTGAGCATTCGAAGCGCCCTCCGGTAAAGAAACAGAACCGCTTCGTTCCGCTCGTCCGCATAGATCCGCTCTCTAATCCGCTTTTTCACCAGCCTGTCTCCCCAGAAGAGAGCCAGACCCAGAGCAATGATTGTAAACCCGGCCGCAATCCATCCTGCAATCTCGGCAATATCCCGTCCCTTCACCGTTCTATCTCCGTTCTCCTCCCCGGCAGGGCCATCCTCCTGCGGCGCTTCGGGTTCTGTCTCTATCTGAGTCTCTGTCATACTCTGCGGCTGTGTCTCGTTCTGTTCCGTCTCATCTTCCTGGGACTCGCTCTCTGTCACGGCTTCTTCACTTCCGGATTCCGCTTCCGCGGCGGAACTCTGCGCCTCCTCAATCGCGGGATTCTGTCCCCACATTATTTCCTCATATCCGGCAGTCAGCTCCACCGGAATCCAGCCATATCCGCGGATATAGACCTCCGCCCATGCATGTGCATTCGCATCCGGAACGGATATCTCCAGATTCGGCACTCTGGTCTGAGAAACATACCTTTCATACGTTGTCACATTCTGCCGCCCTGCCGTTACGGCGGACGCCACATCGCTTCCGCTTATGAGGTATCCTTCCACATACCGCGCGGGAACCCCGAGCATACGCAGCAGAATCACGCCCGCAGATGCAAAATGGGAACAATATCCCTGTCCGGACCCGGTCAGAAAGTAGGACACAAAATCCTCTCCCGCCGGAAGACGCCCCGGAGACAGAGTGTATGTCATATTCTCCGCAAGATATTCTCTTACCGCCTGAATTGTAATGACCAAATCCCTCGAACGGATATAATCGCGGTACCTGATGTCTTCCGCCGTAATATAGCCTCTGTCCAGCCACGCCTCTTTCATGAAGTCAATTCTCTGAGCCAGATTCGATACAACCGGTTCCAGTACGGCCGCCGTATACTCCGGAACCTGAAGGTACATCTCCTCTGCCAGGCCGGCATACTCTTCCTCAGCCTCAATCCATGCATCCATCTCTTCAACTCCCGTATTCTCCCACAAAGACGGATAATACCAGAATCCGTTCGGGAACTGCTGATCGCTGCTGTAATAAGAGAAGGAATACTCGGACACACTCCTGTCCGGCCTTACATACAGACTCTCACTTCCGTCCTCAAAGGAAGAGGAGTCCGTTCCGTAAGGCAGATAATAAAAATACGGATTCGCGCTGACCACATCAACTCTTCCCGTCCCCTGCATAAAATAATTCGTAATGATACCGCCAAATGTCTCACTGTAAAACATTCTCAGCTCCTCATATTCTCCAAGGATCTGATAGAGTTTTGCAATCTGATTCTTTGTATCGAACGGATACCCGATATCCTCCCACTTCCTCTCGAACTCAAGGAGACGCGCTTCTGCCTCTTCGTTCAGTCCGTCCCAGCGATTCCCCGTATAATTCGCGCCGACATATCCCTTCAGATAAAAGCCGCCGGTTAAGTCCGGAAGCGTAATCCGAAGAGCGGTCTCATAATCGAATTCCACTCTGTCAACTCTTCCGAGTCTCCCTCCCGCAAGTCCGCCGTCCCCGGAGGCGGAGACGCCGAACAGCTCAAGTACTCCCAAATCATCCAGCGTTCTTGTCAGATCCGGAAATGCGCGATATTCCATCCACATAGCCAGATTCTCCGGCGGAAAGTCCTCCATTGCCTCAAGCGTCTCAAGCTTTCTCTCACGAATCGCCTCTTTTGGATACCCTCCGTCCCCGACCAGCCTGTCCAGAAAAACGAACAGCAGCGCCCCTAA
>DVNP01000153.1 GCA_018714285.1 Candidatus Caccomorpha excrementavium
CGGAGTTTTCCAGGCTGCCGCAAAAGGAGAGAGTATCATGGGACACTTCTTTGCGGTAATGTTCTAAACTTTAGACGTGCAGCGCAATAAAAAGCTTGCAATATCAGAAAAGCTGGTTTATAATGAAAAAAGCAAATACAAAGGCGTACTTGTTTTATTAAGTGACGCCTTTTTTGTATTTACAGCGGTATTAAGGATTTTGAGCAGGAAGAGCCGAAATCTTTAATCAGATATATTACGTTAAGGAGAGAGAAGATATGGGATATGTTGATGAAGTGATGGAGTCAGTCCAGAAGAAGAATGCGTCCGAGCCGGAATTTTTACAGGCAGTGAAGGAGGTTCTGGATTCCCTTCGTCCGATTGTGGACGTCAATGAGGAGACTTACAGGAAGGCCGCTCTGCTTGAGCGTATTGTTGAGCCGGATCGTCAGATCAAGTTCCGTGTTCCGTGGGTGGATGATAAGGGACAGGTTCAGGTGAATGTCGGCTATCGGGTACAGTTCAATAATTCGATCGGACCTTACAAGGGAGGCTTACGTCTTCATCCGTCGGTGAATATTGGTATTATCAAGTTCCTTGGCTTTGAGCAGATTTTCAAGAATTCCCTGACCGGCCTGCCGATCGGAGGAGCGAAGGGCGGCTCTGATTTCGATCCCAAGGGCAAGTCTGACAATGAGGTAATGAGATTCTGCCAGAGCTTTATGAATGAGCTGTATAAGTACATAGGAGCGGATGTGGATGTTCCGGCCGGAGATATCGGAACCGGAGCAAGGGAGATCGGATATATGTTCGGTCAGTATAAGAAGATCCGCGGCGTATATGAAGGCGTGCTGACCGGCAAGGGCTTATCCTATGGCGGATCGCTTGTCAGGAAGGAAGCGACCGGCTATGGACTTCTGTATTTTACCGCTGAGATGTTAAAGTGCAACGGCAAGGATATCGCAGGCAAGACGGTTGCGATTTCCGGTTCCGGTAATGTGGCGATCTATGCTGCCGAGAAGGCTGCGCAGCTGGGCGCGAAGGTTGTAACGATGAGCGATTCCACAGGCTGGGTCTATGATGCGGAAGGCATTGATCTGGATGCTGTCAAGGAGCTGAAGGAAGTGAAGCGTGCCCGTCTGTCCGAGTATCAGAGCTATCGTCCGAATTCGGAGTATCATGAGGGCAGAGGCGTATGGAGCGTGAAGTGTGATATTGCTCTTCCGTGCGCGACTCAGAATGAGCTGCTGCTTGAGGATGCGAAGATGCTTGTGGCGAACGGCTGCTTTGCGGTTGCGGAAGGCGCTAATATGCCTACCACGCTTGACGCGACTCAGTATCTTAAGGAGAACGGCGTTCTCTTCGCTCCGGGCAAGGCTGCGAACGCAGGCGGCGTAGCAACTTCGGCGCTTGAGATGTCTCAGAATTCCGAGAGGTTAAGCTGGAGCTTTGAAGAGGTGGATGCGAAGCTGAAGGATATCATGGTCAACATCTTCCATAATCTGGACGATGCTGCCAGACGCTACGGAGCAGAGGGCGACTATGTTGTCGGCGCGAATATTGCAGGCTTTGAGAAGGTCGCGGATGCCATGCTGGCGCAGGGTGTCTGCTGAGAAAGAGAACAATACCCCGGAACAGGCTGGTTCCGGGGATTTTTAAATTGTGGGAATTGTGTTAAAATTTAGAACAAGGTCTTGAAAAAAAAGCCGTTCCTGTTAGCGCAGGGACGGCTTTTCACGTTATCGGAGCAGATCCGCAACCGTGACATGGAAGCCTCCGAAGATGCCGGCGGGAATCGCTTGGGTAAACAGGTAAATGGCCGGGGCATCATCCTCTTCGTAGTGGTAGACGGTGACACGCTCCTTCTCCGGATCAACGATCCAGTATTCCCGAACGCCTGCATCTGAATAGAGGGTATTTTTGGTCGAGTAGTCCATCCTCCGGCTGGAAGGCGATACAATCTCAAGAATCCAGTCCGGAGCGCCCTTGCAGCCCTTGTCGTTGAGCTTGTTCCGGTCGCAGATGACGCTGATGTCGGGTTCGACATAGGTTTTGTCGTCTGCGTTCAGGAAGACGGCGAAGGGGGCTGGGTAGACTTCGCAGGAGCCGTTCTGGAGACGAATATAGGATTCGATGCACCAGGACAGGGATTGCAAAATCTTCTGATGTCTTCTATTTGGAGGAGCCATCATATAGAGCTGTCCGTCAATCAACTCTGCGCGCTGGCCGTCGGGCAGGGCGTAGATGTCTTCAATGGTGTAGGTTTGATCTTTTGGCAGTGGCATGGGGTGCGGCCTCCTTTCATAAATTAAACCCTTTCGTTTTTAACAGGCGGAAACATGCTGTCTTTAGGTCGTGGGTATTTGATGATCACAGGCTAAGCTCTTGCATCTCCTGATAAATGGCAATTAAGGAATCCTGGAGCACTTGTGAAAAATTGATATGGTTCTTTTCTGCAAAAGTATTAAGCCATGCAGGAATAGTAAGATTTTTCCTTACAGCCTTATCACCATACTTCTCTGCATAGGCATCCATATCAAGAACCAACATGGATACGAAGCCTCCGGGTTCCGGGACAATGCTTTCTGGCGAACTGGATGGAGGAACAGGATTTCCATTTTCCAGTTCACCCAAGACCCAGCCAGAAGCCGCATCCGTTGCCATTAATATGGCATCTGCAAGCGTATCACCTTCACTGACGCATCCCGGGAGATCCGGGACTTCAGCCGTATAGCCGCCTTCCTTTTGCTCACAGGGGTAAAAACAAGCAGGATAGGTTAATTTCATAATCGTTAATGCCTCCTTAATGATAGGCGTGCCGTTTTTATAGGCCAGCCTGTTTTAAGATAGAGTTAACAGTTCGGGGTCAATATAAAATTCATACTTTATTTTCTTATTATCCTATTATATTATACGTATAATACGCACAAAAATCAACAGATTTCTTAAACGTCTCTATAAAACAGATCCTCCGTCTTTCTTTTCTGCGTTTCATCCAGACAAAGATTTTCCACCTGCGACGGATTTCGCATGCACCAGGTTCGCATTTGTTTACGATACTCGGATGGTGAAATCCCGGTCTGCCTGCGGAAGGATGTAGAGAAGCGGGTAGCGGAGCAAATGAGGAAACTTCCTATGAGCTTCTTTAACTCACATTACGGGAAAACCAACTTCAGCGAGGAGTCCATATGAGGAATCGCTGAAGTAATATATTGATGAGCATTTGCCGATATCTATATTTGAAATAATAGAATACGGATATAGACATGAAAATGTTGAAGACTTTGCATATATTTTGGAAGAACGCAATCGAAGGATTCGGGAGATTCAATTAAAATATTCAGGGAAAATCCCTGTTAGCTTAGAAAGCACATGAAATTGCAACACGTAAACATAATTACCAGAAGGAGGTGGGCGAATACGCTATTAAAGGCCTTAATATTGCTACCTCCAGTTTTTCAATCGCTGTATCTAAAGTGAGATTGTTCATCACCTACCCTCCTCGTTCAGCGTCCATCCAAAGTCATTGTGGTAGATCATCTGTTTCGTCATGCCGCCGTCAATGCAGATATTTTCTCCTGTGATAAAACCGGCCTTATCGGAGCAGAGATACAGTACCATGTTGGCGATGTCCAGAGGATTTCCTACCCGGCCGGCAGGATGCTGAACCGCATCTGCACCAGTATACTCTGTGTAAGCGGTATCGATCCATCCGGGAGATATGGAATTTACGCGGACTTTGCCTCCAAGACTGATAGCCAAGGCATGAGTAAGCGCCGAAATACCGCCTTTGGCAGCAGTATAGCTTTCCGTCTGCGGCTGGCTCATACGATCACGGGAGGAAGAAATATTCACGATCGCCGCATCGGGAGAAAAATATGGAAGAAAAAGTTTGGTAAGGTAGAACGGCGCTGTCACGCCTACCCGCAGGGCGTAATTGAATTCCTCATAGGAGCACTCTGCAATCCCCTTCATCAAGGGCAGGGCGTTGTTAATCAAGTAGTCCACTTTGCCATGCTCTGCAATTACTTTTTCTGCAAACCGGTTTAGTGTTTCTTCCTCTGCCAAATCACCGATGAAATAGTCGTTTGGCTGTTTGTCGATTACACAGACAAACGCGCCATTTTTCTCGAATTCTTCGGCAATACATTTTCCAATGCCTTGTGCGCCACCCGTGATGACTGCTATTTTATCCTGAAACATATTATCATCCTCCTTT
>DVNP01000154.1 GCA_018714285.1 Candidatus Caccomorpha excrementavium
TATGTTGGCTTTATTCCATACGACATTCCGTATGCCGACTACTCCCTTATTGCTTTCTGATAGATTATAATCAATAAGGAGGATTTTGTCAATAAAAATTTTTCATTGCATTTCACTATTTTATTTGACAAACAGAGCATATGATTTTATCCTGTTAGTAGGTACTTTATACATTGATTATGGGCGATTGCCCCGGATAGGGCAGGAATAACTTATGATTACGATTACAGAGGACAGAATCGGGATGCTTGCGCCCAATGCGGCCGCCGCGGCCAACGGGAAGAAAATATCCAGATCCGGAGGGTTTGTCAGCCTGAATCAGGATCGGGAGAAGACCGTAATCTGGGGAGAATGCAAGGGCAGCGGCAAGTCAAATTATAAGACAAGCGTGGATTTTTTGAATCCGGATCAGCCGGTATTCCGCTGCAGCTGTCCGAGCCGCCAGTTCCCGTGCAAGCATGCGTTGGGACTGATGTATGATTATCTGGCCGGAAAAGCGTTCGAGGAGGCCGAGGTGGAGGCATCCATTCAGGAGAAGCGGGAAAAGGCGCAGGATAGAGCGAAGAAGAAGGAAGAAAAAGAAGAGAAAGAGAAATCAGGCCGGACGGCAGGCAGACAGAAGACGAATCAGGCCGCCGCGGTCAAGAAGATGAAGAAGCAGATAGAAGGGCTTGAGAAGACAGGGCAGATTGTGGAGGATATTCTGTCGAAAGGAATCTCGGCTATGGCAGGCAATACCGTCAGGCCGTATGAGGATCTGGCGAAGCAGCTGGGCGATTATTACCTTCCGGGACCGCAGATCCTGCTAAGACGCCTTCTGATTGATATCAGGGAGCTGAAGAAGGCGGGAGCGGATGAGAAGACGCTGTATGAGGATGCGGTGAATCTTCTGGAGAAGCTGTCCTATCTGTCGGTCAGGGCGGCGGCTTTCCTTGAGAAGAAGATTCAAAGCGAGGACGTCAGGGCAGAGGACTCGGCGTTCTATGAGAATATCGGCCATGTCTGGAAGCTGGATCAGCTGAGGGAGCTGTCTTTGTACAAGGAGAACGCGAGGCTTCTCCAGCTCTCCTTCTGCCCGGAGTATGACGAGGCCAGGGCGGAATACATAGATACCGGGTATGTCATGGACCTGGACAGCCATGAGATATCCTGCACAAGGAATTACAGGCCCGTTAAGGCGGTGAAATATGTGAAGGAGGATGACACGGTATTTGACGTGATTGAAGTTTCGGCCCTGTATTTTTATCCGGGTGAGGGAAACAGGCGGGTACGGTTTGAGGAATTCACGACAAGGCCGGTGACAAAGAAGGATCTTGCCGATGTGCAATCCGGCGCGGATCCCGATCTGGCCCATGCGGTGAAGGCGGCAAAGAATACGCTCAAGAATGTGCTGTCCGGACGCAGAACGGCGGCATGCATCGCGTATTCCGCCATTACGGAGGAGGCCGGGGAGAACGGAAGCGTCTATAAGCTGATTGACAGAACGGGAGCGGAGATTTTGCTGTCCGACGGCAGGGAGCTGTACAGCGGCAGCGTGCCGCCGCCGGAGAGCGGCAGGATGTCCCCGTGCGCCATGCTGGGATTTCTCGGAGATCCCGGACTTCTGAGGAATCAGGCTCTGTTCGGGATCTTTGAGTATGATCCGGCAGCGGAAAGCATACGGCTGATTCCCTGTTCGATTATTACGCCGGATCAGGTGATACGGCTTGCATATTAAGCGGATGCCGGGAAAGGCGGAATGTGAGGAGATATGAGCGTTAAATTATTATTTGAATTAAAGGAAAGGCTTCATTATACGGCCGTTGCCGGGATCCTTACGGCGGGCGAGGACTTCAGGCTTCAGAATATCCTGCGGCAGTTTAAGGGAGCGGCCGGCGCATCGCCGGTGTTCGCAAAGATTGACGGGCTGCTCGAACCGCTCAGGGATCCGGCAGGATTCACCGGAAGGCAGCTGATGGAGGCGGCTTCCCTCGTGGACGCGGTTTGTATGACTCAGGCGGCGGGGCTTGCAAAGGCGGAGCCCGCGCCGGAAGATTCGGAAGGGCCGCGGGAGAATGCGGTGTGCCTGCAGCAGTTTAAATACAGTGAAGTGAAGCCGTATCTTGCCGCGCTGACCGGGAAGGGAAGCGGCAGGTATTCGGTTCTGTGGGAGGCATGGCAGGAAAAGAGCAGGATTCTTAACGATTACCGGCTGATACCCGCGCTGATTGCGGGCCTTGGGGACAGCTATTCGGAGATGGCGGATCTGTGCATGCAGATTCTGAAGGAGGCCGATCCGGCAATTGTCTCGATGTTAAAGAGGGGACTGGATCCGAAGGGTAAGAAGGATATGGCAAGACGGGTGATTGTAATTGCGTCGCTTGCGAAGGAGCGGGAGAACGATTATTACAGAGAGCTTGTCAATGACGCGGCAGAGCCCGTCCGTTCGGCTGCTATCCGGGCCCTGTGCTATGATTCCGGCAATCGGGAGCTGCTTGCCGCGCTTGCGAAGTCGGAGCGGGGCGAAGCGAAGAAGGCGGCGCTTTCGGCGCTGATGAAGCAGCCGGGAGAGATGGTAAGGGAATGTTATCACAAGCTGTTTAAAAAGGATCCGGCTCTTGCGGCGCCGTATCTGTTCTATCTGGAGGATGAAGAGACGGCGGATCTGATTGGAGATCAGATCTATGATCTGTGTGTGAATCAGCTTATGACGGGAAACAGGAGCAAGGAGGAGATCTCGAAGCTTACGCTTCGAATCTGCGGATTGATTAATGCCCTCCCAAATCAGTATTCCGAAAAGCTGTTCGGGCATCTCGCATGGTTCGGAAGGCATGAGAAGGAGCTTGAGCCGTACGGAGGAGAGGAGCTGCTCTGCCGTGTGAACCTTGCGGTGACGGAGACCGTGTTCACGCGTCCGGAGCCGGTGATTCTGGATGCGGCAATTGAGCTTGCAAATCACAGTGATTCCTATCTGCCGGCGGGGATTCTGGCGGTGATGATACGGGATTTTGCGGGCAGCTACGATGTGTGCGAACGGTGGCTGAAGAAAAGCGGCAAGGCTTTCGTGCCGGCGGATGTCTTTGATAAGCTGCGCTATGATCAGGAAAGCAGGAGTTATGTTGCCGCAATGACTTTTTTTGCCGCAGACTGGGACGGGCAGAATCAGAAGCTTGACAAAGCGTTTTCCCTCGGCAGAAGGATTGATATCCGGTGGATCCGCTATATCATGGCGTCCGGGAAGTGGAACAGAGGAATCAGGGGCGGAGCGAATTATTACGGGGGTTATCCGGGCGGGGGAACCGGTTATGCTTCACGGATAGCGGTTCTCAGGCAGCTGACGGATCCGGAGGATGAGGAGATGTGCGGTCTGCTTAAGACCTATTATCATCATTACGCGATGCAGGGAATGGGGACGGACGGGATCCGCGCCTATCTCGAGCTTGGCGGCACGGACTGCAGGGGTATGCTTCCAGCGCTGCTTAAGGCAAGGCCGGAGCTTGCGCGATATTCCTATCAGCTTCAGGGGCTGCTTGAGCTTTATGATCAGCTGCCGATGACGCGGGAGGAGAAGGCGCAGGAGCTGCTGCAGACGGCGGACAGGATGGAGAAGCAGGAGATTAAGGGAACCAATCAGGTTGCGAAATTATTAAAGGAGAAAGCGCTGGAGCTGCTTTCCCGGAATTGAGGAAATTATGGCGAATACAGATATGCTCAGGCTCCCGGCAGAGGAGCTGTTTCAAAATGAGATTGAGGCGTTAATCAAGGCGGAGAAGGATCCGGTGCCTTCGGGCTGGGCCATGTCGCCGAGATCGGTGCTGACCTATATTATGGGCGGAAAGGCGGGACGGACAGCGATTACGCCTAAATATATGGGAAATCAGAGAATTGTCGAGATTGCCATTGCCACGCTGGTTACGGATCGGGCGCTGCTTTTGATCGGCGAGCCGGGAACCGCGAAATCATGGCTGTCGGAGCATCTGGCAGCGGCTATTAACGGAGACTCGACCAAGGTGGTACAGGGAACGGCGGGAACGACGGAAGAACAGGTACGGTATTCCTGGAACTACGCGATGCTGATCGCGAACGGGCCGAGCGACGAGGCTCTGGTGAAAAGCCCGATCTACCGGGCGATGGAGACCGGAACCATCGCAAGGTTCGAAGAGATTTCCCGCTGCGCGTCTGAGGTGCAGGACGCGCTGATCTCCATTCTCTCCGAGAAGAGAATTTCGGTTCCGGAGCTGACCAGGGAGGTTCCCGCAAAGAAGGGATTCTCTGTCATCGCGACCGCGAATACCCGGGATAAGGGTGTGAATGAAATGTCGGCCGCGTTGAAGAGACGGTTCAATATTGTGGTACTCCCGTCTCCCGCGGATCTGAAGACCGAGGTGGAAATCGTGCAGACGAGAGTGAAGCAGCTGTCGGATTCTCTGGATCTGAAGGCGGAGCAGCCGCCGCAGGAACTGGTAGAGAACGTGGTGACGATATTCCGGGAGCTGCGTTCCGGTATGACGCTGGATAAGAAGGAGAAGGTCAAGTCCACTTCGGGAGTGCTCTCGACCGCGGAAGCAATTTCTCTTCTTACGAACGGAATGGCGCTGGCCGCAAGCTTCGGAGACGGAACCATCAGCGATTATGACCTGGCTGCCGCGCTGCAGGGCGCGATTGTGAAGGATGAGGAGAAGGACTCGGTCGTGTGGAAGGAGTATCTGGAGAACGTTATGAAGAAGCGCGGTTCCAGATATCTGGGACTGTATAAGGAGTGCAAGGAGCTGAATCGATGATGCCCCACTATTTCGGAATCAGGCATTTATCGCCGGCAGGGGCATATTATCTGATCCGGCTGCTGAATGAGGTGGATCCGGATATTGTGCTGATTGAAGGGCCGTGCGATTTTAACGAGTATCTGCCGCAGATTCAAAGAAGCGATACGAAGCCTCCGTTCGCGATTATGGCATATACGCAGACGCTTCCGATCGAGACGATTCTGTATCCGTTCGCCGGGTATTCCCCGGAATACCGCGCGGTATTGTGGGCGGGAAAGCATGGCAAGGAGTGCAGGTTCATTGATCTGCCCTCCGATGTGTTCCTGGCTGTCGGACGCGTCAGAAAGGATGAGGATGAGGAGGAGGAGAGAGCGGCGCTTACGGTTCCCGATATGGATCAGGAGGAT
>DVNP01000155.1 GCA_018714285.1 Candidatus Caccomorpha excrementavium
GAATGAGGAAAATGCGGAAAGCGGAGGATGTCTATGTATAAGATGACGTATTCCATGGATGAGACACAGGCGATGTACGCGGCGGTAAGCGAGGATATGCTGCGCTGGACGCCGTTTAAGGAGGGGGAGCCGGTGCTGGATCTGCGGCCTGCGGGCCGGATTATCAGAGATCCGTTCTGGTTTGAATTCGAAGGGCGTTATCACGCGCTGTTCACGGATAACTGGCAGAGCCGGACGATTGGCCATGCGGTGTCCGATAATTTTGTAGACTGGGAGATTGCGGACTTTATTCCTGTGATGGGGGAGAATGAGGATGTGGCGAACTGCTGGGCGCCGGAGGTGTATTTTGAACCGGACGGAACAGGTGTGATTCTCTGGTCCACAAGCTTTATCAGCCGGAATAATGAGCATAAGATCTCGAACCGGATCTGGGCGCTTAAGACGAAGGATTTCAGGGAGTTTTCAAAGCCGGAGCTGTTCTTTGATCCGGGATATCCGGTGATTGACGCGACGATGTGGAGAGAAGACGGGACATATTATATGGCGTTTAAGGATGAGAGAGGATTTAACGCGCCCGGCTCGCCTTACAGCGCGATTCGGACGACATGGGGAAGGGAGGAGGAGAAGCCCTTTTCCTGGGGAAAGGAGCCGGTCTGCCGGATGGACGGGCCGATGGGACGCAATATATCGCCGCTTCTGACCGGATGGAGAACCGAGGGGCCGATTCTGATTAAGAAGGACGGGGAATTCTATCTGTTCTATGATTCGTTCGGAGATCATACGTATAAGGGGTTAAGGAGCAGGGATTACAGGGAATGGACCGATATCAGCGGGGAAATGGACTTCCCGTTCCACTGCAAGCATCTGTGTATCCGTAAGGATACGCTCAATCCATAAAGAAAACGGCAGCCGGTACGCAAGGATGTGACGGCTGCCGTTTTCCTCTGCCCGGAAGGGTCAGGCGCGATCCGGCAGGCGAATTCCTCTTCGCGCCGCCGCGGCCTTTACCAGATGCTTCGCCAGTACGGCGGTTGTTACGGCTCCTACGCCCCCCGGAACCGGGGTTGCCATGGACGCGATGCCCTCCAGTGTGTCAAAGGCCGCGTCGCCGCACAGCTTTCCGTCCGCGTTCACATTGATTCCGACATCGATGACAATTGCGCCGGGGCTTATCATATCGCCGGTAATCATTCCGGCGCTGCCTGCGGCGGCGGCAAGGATCTCGGCATTTTTACAGGCGGCTTTCAGATCCGCCGTCTTTGTATGGCAGATGGTAACGGTGGCATGCTCCGCAAGCATCAGCATAGCAAGTGGCCTGCCTACGACAAGGCTGCGGCCTACCACGGTTACCCGCCTGCCGGCAATCGGAATCCCGTTCGTCTTTAAGATCTCAATGACGGCTTCGGCCGTACAGGGCGCGAAGCCGGAAGGGTCTCCGGAGAATACCTTCGCCATGTTCAGGGGAGAGATCCCGTCGAGATCCTTTGCGGGATCGATCATACGTTCAATATCGCGCTCCCGGATATGCCTTGGCAGAGGGCGCAGCAGCAGGATTCCGTCTGTCTCCGGATCGCGGTTGATCGCGTCGAATTCCTGCCGGAACTGTTCGTCGGTTACATCTGCCGGCCAGACATGGGATTGTACGGCAAGGCCGAAATCGGTCAGCTTCTTTTTTGCGCCCCGTTCATAGGAGATATCGTCCGGATTCTCCCCGACGCGCAGGATAGCGAGCTTCGGAATCGAACCGGACATGAAGTCCAGCGCTGCGCGGACTTCTTCTTTGATTTTGGCGGATACTTCCGCACCTTTCAGAACAATCATAGCTTTCCTTTCCAGAGTGTGTGTTCCGGAGCATGTCTGCGCTTTTGACATGCTCTATCGGAGAGATGCAAGAACCTGTTCATAGATTGCGTCTGCATGAGCGCTTCCTTCTGCGATCATGCGTTCCGCATACTGATTCAGTTCCTCTGCCTTCTCCCGGTTCTTCATAGATTTGGTATTAATGTAGACGTTCATTACAGCGCCAAGCAGCGCGGCGCGCACGAAGGCGACCGCCACTCCGACGTCGCTTACGGCAAGCCGGCTGCCCTTTGAGACAAGCGCTTCCAGGATCTCAAGCGTTCTTCCGGTCTTCTCCATAATGCGGATCGGAACAAGGCTTGCGGCGAGCAGATTCTTCTCCATCACCTCATCCTTATAGGCCTTTTCTTCTTCTGTCGCGGACGGAAGGCTGTAAGCCGCAGAGAGCGGAGCGAATACGATGGCGTCCTCATCCGCAAGCCGGATGAAATCATCCCGGATTCCCTGCAGCTCTTCCAGATACTGCTTCATATCCTCCTCGACATCGGCATATTTCTTCTTGCCGATCGTAAGATTCGCGACCATCATGCCAAGCGCTCCGCCAAGCGCCCCCGCGAGAGCCGAAGCGCCCCCGCCTCCGGGGACCGGCGCCTTTGAGGATAATACGTCTAAATATTCCTGTATGGTATGTTCGGCTGTCATATCGTACCTCCTTATGAATTCAGTATAGCGGAAGTGAAACAGGATGTAAAGCGGAGATTGGGGAAGGACAATATAACATGATCCGGGCGGAGTCCCGCCCGGACAGAATCGTTGATTTTATCTACAAATTTTTCAGAGTAATGGAAATGTCTTTGCGAATCAGATTGATTGCAGTGCCTACTAACGTAAAAACAATTGTAATGAACAAAAACAAAACCATAAAAAAAATCTTCAGGTGGTTATGTGCAACGGTATCGAAGGAAGAGATGAAAAGATGATAGCCGCCTGTGGCACATAAAATGATTGTTAATACACCTGATAAAAATGCCGTTATCCAGCATATGTTCATAAGGGTTATTGAACTGTCTCCGTAAAATATTTTCATAGTTATCCTGTATGTAACCTCCAATTATAATACTCACAAAAATCAATGAATCTGATATATGAACTTGATTTCATTTCTGCTCTTAATGGAAATAACCAACTCTCTTTTTTTAAAAATTATATCACACTTAATAATTTATGTCAACTTATATTAATATTTTCTGGAATTAAATAATTTCAGGGTCATCCTATATCCGCTGCTTGAATTGCAAAGAATCCTATGGTATTATGCCTTTATACAAAATGCTGTAACATACGATTATCAGAACATCTGCGGCAGGGAAGGAGTGTGATGAGAGGATGGCGAGGATAAATCTGCCTTATGGGATTGATAATTTTGCGAAGGTAAGGAACAGCGGCTGTTACTATATTGACAAGACAGGGTTTATTAAAGAGCTGGTAAGCGAGACATTTGATGTGAATCTCATTACCCGGCCCCGTCGTTTTGGAAAGACGCTTGCCATGAGTATGCTCTCTGAGTTCTTTGATATCCGGAAGGACGGCAGAGGGATCTTTGAAGGGCTTGAGATTTCGGGGGAGAGAGAAGTCTGTGAGGAATGGATGAACCGATGGCCGGTGCTTTTTTTGACGCTTAAGGATGTGGAAGGGAATCGTTTTCAGGATGCGTATGGTTTGCTGGAGAAGACAATTTCAAAGCTTTGCATTGAACATGCTTATTTAGCCCAAAGCATCCGGGCGGATCTGACAGATCGGGAGGTGTTCCTGGAATTAAAGGCAAGGAAAGCGGATACGACGGATTTGCAGTGCTCGTTAGATACCCTGATGCGTATGATGAAAGCGCATTACGGAAAAGAGGTCATTCTTCTGGTGGATGAATACGATGTTCCGCTTGCGAAAGCCAGTGATAACGGATATTATGAAGAAATGCTTAATATCATCAAAACGCTTCTCGGAATGGTCTGGAAATCCAACCCGTCTCTGAAATTTGCCGTAGTGACCGGTTGTCTGCGTATTGCGAAGGAGAGCATCTTTACAGGCGCGAATAATTTTATATCGAACTCCATTTCAGAGGAAAGCTATCAGGATTATTTCGGATTTCAGGAATCAGAGGTAAGCGATCTTGTGCAGGCTGCCGGATTGCAGAAGGCATTGCCTGAAATGAAGAGATGGTATGACGGATATGTCTTTGGAAAGCGGGATATCTATTGTCCGTGGGATGTCATCAATCATGTAAGAGCCCTGATGAAGGATACAAAGGCGGAACCGGAAAATTATTGGATCGATACAAGCCATAATAATATCATTAAACGGTTTCTTGAATACCCTTATATTAATGTCAATGCAAGGTTCGAGACCCTGTTATCAGGAGGAG
>DVNP01000156.1 GCA_018714285.1 Candidatus Caccomorpha excrementavium
GGCGGTTGTCTACAATATATACGCTGCTGCCCTTGCTGGTAATGATTCCAAGTTCCGCCGATCCCTCATGCCCGTTGGGGCTGCCGACGGCCAGAATCGGAGTTCCGACGGTAATCGTATAAGATTCTCCAAGCTCCGCTTTGTTGATCAGATTCAGATTCACCTCCGGAATCGAAGCCAGCGGAACCGCGATGATTGCCAGATTCACGTCTCTGTCATAATCCAGGACAGAGCCCTCAACAGACAGACTGGCGTTAATCTCAATCTCGATTCTGTCCGCGTTCTCAATCCGATCCAGGCTTGCGAGAATCAGCAGATCCGTCCCGTTATCCGCAAGCACAACTCCGGATGTTGTCTCTCTTTCTTCATAAGGATAATTGAACCAGTCCACCCCGTTCGTAACGGCCGTAACGGTAAGAATGGAAGAGCTGACCTGGGAGATTAGCTTTCTTACATCCGAATAGATACTGATATAGTCCGTAATGTCCGCTTCCACTCTCTGCTCGATAATAACCGTCTCTTCCTCCTCCGTCTCGTCCTCCGGCGATGTGGTCGGCAGAATCTCGATATCGGACTGATCTCCCGGAAGCGGCGTTCCCGTAACGATTCCCGTTCCTTCGGATGCTTCCGTATGATCCTGACTGTCCGAGGACGTTCCGGACGAATTCTCTCCCTGGCCGGACGGATCCCCGGACTGTCCGGTATTCGATGACGCAGGCTCGCCGGACGGCAGAACCACCTGCTGCCTGCCGGAATCCTGGTCCCTGCCGAAGAGCTTCAGAATCCATGGTTCGGAGCATACGAACACAATCTGCGCCACAACCCCGAATATACATGCCAAAACGACCGTGCCAAAGAAGGCTGCCGCAAAGCGCTTCAGCCTCTTCTTTTTCTTCGGCATGATCTTTTCCTGAATAAACGTATACTTGCTGCCGCCGTCCGATTTGCTCCCGGCACCGGAATGCTTCGGATTCTCAGAATTCCATTCGTTCCTTCTGTTATCGTTCTTCTCAGATGCCATATTCCTTCTTCTCCTTAGAAAGCGTCCCCCGGATTCCCTAAGCCCCGTCAATCCCCTGACAGCCTCTGACCGTACAGACTGCCCCTTTTCGCCAAGCGGACGCGTAAGATCCGCTTCGCTGCTTCCTCATCAAACTGTACCAATTCTAACATGTACATATGAACATATTATGAAATTTCTGTAAACAATGCCCTGAGCTCTTTTACGCCGCCGGCAGTGTGAAGATGAATTCCGTTCCCACACCCTCTGTACTGACTACATTGATGTTCTCGTTATGAGCCTGAATGATCTCCTTCGTAATAGACAGGCCGAGGCCCACGCCCCTCTTATCCTTGCCGCGCGAAGCATCCGTCTTATAGAACCGCTCCCAGATTTTATTCAGACTGTCCTTCGGGATTCCGATCCCGTAGTCCTTGACCCCGACGAACACCTTTGTTCCTTTCTCCTCCGTACTGATGCGGATACTTGAATCATTGTGGCTGAACTTAATCGCGTTATCCAGCAGATTATACAGCACCTGCTGGATTTTCCCCATGTCCGCTTCTACGAACAGCTCCTTTTCCGCGAACTCCAGATTCAGAGTCAGACGCTTCTTCGTACACGTTCCCTCAAAGCTGGCCGCCGTGGATTTAATGACGGAATTAATATCGAAGGTCGTAATCTCCAGGCGCATGCCCTTTGACTCAAAACGGTTAAGCTCAAGCAGATTCTCTGTCAGCTTGGTCAGCCGCTCTGTCTCAAATAATATAATGCCCATATATTTGTCCTGCATTTCATGCGGAATCGTTCCGTCCAGAATCGCTTCCGCGTACCCCCGGATAGAAGTCAGAGGGGAACGGAAGTCATGAGAGATATTTGCTACGAACTTCTTCTGATAATCCTCCAGATTTTTAAGCTCCTCTGCCATGAAGCCAATCGCCGCGCCGAGATCCCAGTATTCATCACGGGTTGTAATCCTGAGCGGGAAGTCAAAATGTCCCTTGCTGTATTCCCTGGCAGCCTTATTCAGCGCCTTCACCGGCCGTATCGTAACAATATACAGATATACAAAGACAGCAAGCAGAAATACCAGGAATACAAGATAGCAGATATTAATCATATCCATATAATCAATACTTTCCTCATTCACTGCCTCCAGAGAGGTATGCAGGCAGATATAACCGCGAATCGTATAATTATACGGAAGTGGCTGAATAACGCTCAGCATCGGCTCAAAAAACACCCCGGGAAAGCAGTTTCCCTCATAAAAAGTGTTCTCCAGAAAGGTTTCTTCATATTCATTGACATTAATGCTGATTCCGGTTCCTCGTGTATCCGCGATGACATCCCCCTCCGAATCCACAATCCAGATCCGGGCGTTCAGATAGGTGTCCAGCACTCTCAGCTGCTTCGACAGGCTGGCGGAGATATAGTCCGTATGAATATTCTCCATATACTCCTCCGCAATCAGCACTGCCTCTTCATACAGCACTGCTTTCTTTCTCTCAATCAGACTGTCCTCGATCATGCGCACGCCGACCGAATTCAGCAGAACGAACATGGTGACGGCAGCAATCAGATAGCACAATGTCAGCTTAATTAACAGGGTCCGTTTCATTGCCGCTCCTACTTCTTTACTTCAAATTTATAACCGATGCCCCAGACCGTTGACAGATTCCAGGCCGGGTGATCCTTTATCTTCTCGCGCAGCCGCTTAATGTGTACATCTACGGTTCTTGTGTCGCCGATATACTCATAGCCCCAGATATGATCCAGAAGCTGATCCCGTTTGAATACCTGATTCGGATGCGATGCCAGAAAATAGAACAACTCCAGCTCCTTCGGAGGCATCTCGATGGTTTTGCCGTAATATGTGACCGAATAATTGGTCAGATTGATCGTCAGATCGGGATAGCTGACATACTCTCCCGTCTGCTGCGGCTCCTCCTGCGCCGGCTCAACCGCCGGCTGGCGGCTGCCCGGCGAGAAGCGCCTCAGAACCGCCTTTACCCTTGCGACAAGCTCCTTGGAATCGAACGGCTTAATCATATAGTCATCCGCTCCAAGCTCCAGCCCAAGAACCTTGTCAAAGATCTCACCATTGGCAGACAGCATAATGATCGGCACATTCGATTTCTTTCTGACCTCTCTGCACACCTCATATCCGTCAATTCCGGGCAGCATCAGATCAAGCAGGATCAGATTCGGTTCCCATGCGGCGAACGCGGCAATCGCTTCTTCTCCGTCATTCACAATCTTCGTTTCAAAGCATTCCTTCGTCAGGTAAAGGCTTATCAGCTCCGCAATATTGGAATCATCATCCACTATCAGTATCTTCTGTTTTGCCGCCATACATAATCATCCTCTCTGTCTATTACTCCCGGCCCGCGCGTACGCGGGCCGTCTTGGCCGGTTATCCGGATTATTTGAATTCTACAATGGTAACGCCGTGATCTCCTTCGCCAAAGCCCCCGATCCGGAAGGATTTCACATACTTTGTCCGTTTCAGATGCGCCTGTACGGCGTCTCTCAAAGCGCCGGTTCCCCTCCCGTGGATGATCGTGACCTTCGGAAGATGCGCCAGATACGCGTCGTCTAAGTATTTGTCAAGAATGGGAAGCGCCTCGTCCACCCGCTTGCCGATCAGGTTCAGCTCCGGACTGATGCTTAAGGTCTTGCTCATCTGAATCTTCCCTGCCTGCGTGCTCTTCTTCTCCTTCGGTTCCTCCTCGGACTGTACATGTTCGAGATCCTTAATGTTCACCAGGGAACGAAGCACGCCCATCTGCACATACAGGTCTCCCTTCGCGTTCGGCGGGGTGCTTACGGTTCCCTTCAGATTCAGGCTCAGCACCATAACGGTGTCCCCGACCTTAAAATCCTCAGGGGACGCTTCCTTCTTTCCCTTCCCTTTTTTGCCCGTCCTGACGGCCAGCTTATCATCCGTATCTCCGAGCTTATCGCGCAGCGCGCTCCGCTCAGCCTCCATCTCCTTTCCAAGGCCTCCCTGCGTACTCCATTTATTGTATTTGCGGATTACCTCGTCGGCATAGTCCTTAGCGCCCTGCAGAATCTCTCTGGCATTCTCGTTGGCCTCGCGCAGAATCCGATCCTTTGCCCGATCGATCCGGTCGTTCTTCTCCGCCAGCCGCTTCTTCAGCTTCTCCGCTTCCGCTCTCGCCTCGTTCGCGGCCATATATTCGCGTTCCGTTTCAATCCGCTTCTGATCCAGCTCGCTTAAAAGATCCTCGAAGGTCTTATCCTGCGTACCGATTCTCGCCTTTGCGTCTTCGATAATGGAATCCGGAAGTCCGAGCTTTGAGGAAATGGCAAATGCGTTGCTTTTGCCGGGTATTCCAATCAGCAGCCGGTAGGTCGGCCGGAGCGTGGCGACATCAAACTCACAGCAGGCATTCGATACGCCCTCGGTCGAAAGCGCGAATACCTTAAGCTCGCTGTAATGCGTCGTTGCCATGGTACGGATGCCTCTCGAATGCAGATAAGACAGAATCGCCATGGCCAGAGCCGCGCCCTCGGTCGGATCGGTTCCCGCGCCCAGCTCATCAAACAAGGCCAGGGAATTCTCGTCCGCCTCCTTTAAGATCGAGACCGTATTCGTCATATGCGAGGAAAAGGTACTTAAGCTCTGCTCAATGCTCTGTTCGTCTCCGATATCCGCATAGACCTCGCGGAATACGCCAAGCTTCGATCCGTCAAAGGCCGGGATATGAAGCCCTGCCTGACCCATCAGCGTGAACAGCCCGACGGTCTTTAAGGATACGGTCTTGCCGCCCGTATTCGGTCCCGTAATAACCAGCAGATCAAACTCCTGTCCCAGTCTGATATCAATCGGCACCACCCTGCGCGGATCAATCAGCGGATGTCTGCCCTTCTTAATATCAATCACCCGATCCCTGGTGAAGACCGGCTCGGATGCCTTCATCTGTCTTGATAGCAGCGCTCTTGCGAAGATAAAATCGAATTCGGCCAGGGTAGTCTGATTATAGGCCAGCTCCTCCGTATGCGCGCCCGCCATTGCCGAGAGCTCGGCAAGAATCTTTTCGATTTCGCTCTGCTCCTTCAGGGCCAGCTCTCTCAGCTCATTGTTCAGTCTGACTACCGCCATCGGTTCGATGAAGAGCGTCGAACCGGTCGCCGACTGATCGTGAATCATTCCGCCGAACTGGTTCTTGTATTCGGACTTCACCGGCAGGCAGTACCGCCCGTTTCTCATCGTTACAATCGAATCCTGCAGCATGGCCCGGTTCTGCTGGGAATTCACAATCGAATTCAGCTCGTCCCGAATCTTATCATTTGCCGCCCGGATTGCCCTGCGGATACTCTTAAGCGCCGCGCTCGCGTCATCCGCAATCTCCTCCTCCGACAGAATACACCTGCGAATTTCATTGTTCACCCCCGAGAGCGGCTCTAACATCGAGAAGCGCTCCGAAAGAGAGTCCGGCGGCGCGTCCTCCTTATGAGTTCCGTAGTTCTTCGCCCGCAGAGCAGCCGTCAGAAGGGAGCTGATTCGCAGAAGCTCCTGCGGCCCGAGCGTGCCGCCTATCTTAAGCCGCATGATCGAAGCTCTGATGTCAGGAATTCCCGAGAAGGAAAGACTGCCCTTCTGATAGATTCTGGCAAGCGCGTCCGAGGTCTCCTGCTGCATCCTCCGGATCTCTTCGAGATCAGAGGACGGAAGCAGCTTCTCACACTTCTCGCGTCCAAGCGCCGATCCTGCCAGAGCGGCAAGCCGGTCAATAATTTTATTATATTCCAATGTCTTTAACGCACGTTCGTTCATATCATGATCCCTCTTGGTTGATTTGTCTGTCCGTTTGCCGCCGTCTGACCGGAACAATCCCCCATATTCCGTCATACGCCAAACACTTTTATTGTAACCTGTTTTATCCAAATATGCAACCGGCAAATCTGTTGCGGGATCTGCCTATTCCTTCCGCAGCAGTCCCGTCAGGCTGCCCGCATATACCACAGCCAGCTCGTGCAGCGCCCGGGTTGCGGCAACATACAGAAGCTTCGCGTGTCCATCATCCTCCGGATAATCCTCCTGCGTCGGATTGTATATCAGTACGGCATCGAACTCCAGTCCCTTCGTATATTCGGCCGGAAGCACCAGAATTCCCTTTCCGAATGCCGCCTTCCCCGGATCGCTTTCCTCAACCGCAATCCGCTCTCCCAGCCGCGCCGCGATCTCCTTCGCCTCCGCTTCATTCCTTAAAATTACCGCAATCGTTTCATAGCCGGCCTCCTGCCAGGACGACAGCAGGGATACTGCCTGCGTTGTCATTTCCTCCTCTGTGCCGCATTCCGACACATGTACCTCATTTCCGTGGCGGATAATCGGCTCGATCGGATATCTCCGGAAGGAAGCCGCCTTCAGAATCCTCTGCGCAAATGCGGAGATCTCTACGGTATTCCGGTAGCTCTTAGACAGGACGGCAAAGGAATCCTTCGAATCCGTTAACATCAGCTTCTTTAATTCCTCCCAGTCATTCAGGCCGAATCCGAACCGGATATTCTGGGATACATCCCCCATAATCGTCCAGCTGCACTGCGGAATACAGAACCGCAGCGCCGAATAAGCCATCATTCCGTAATCCTGCGCCTCGTCTACCACGATATGATGCGCTTCCCGGATCGGATCCGTCTCCTTCACCCTTTTATACAGATAGGCCAGCGCCGCCAGATCATATACATCGAACCGTGTCATCCCCCGTCGTCCTGTTTCCGGTGCCATCCCTTCTCCCGCCAGGAACTCCTCATACAGGGAATAAATGGAGCGCTTCCATTTCTTTCCTCCGAATCGTCCGGTATATTCCTTAATCAGCCGCCTTCTCTCCTCTCTGTCATAGGTCAAATCCCTTCCGGTGATTTCATTCTTCAGCCGGGTCAGTACCCGCAGGTTCAGGGCGTCGATTTTCCCCTGAATCGAAATAGACGGATGATTCGCAATGTATTCCCGAATCTGCTCCGAGGAGTATAATACCTTATCCTCGAAACGGATATCCTCCGCCGGAATAGTATCCTTCTCAAGCCTCTTACAATAATTCTCAAGCTTCGCGAACCATTTCCCCGTCCCTCTGTTCCCGCCGTTTTCGCCGCATGGGATAATCCTGTATTTCTTTTCATTCCAGTCCTCATATAAGAGCCTGATGAACAGCTCCTCCATGGTCATCTGCCGGATTCCGTATACGTCCAGATCCGGAAGCACGCCGGTAATATAGTTCAGAAGAATCCGGTTGCTTCCTACAATATAGAAATCATCCGGCTTAAAATCCTCCGTATAATTATACAGAATATAGGAGATCCGGTGCATTGCCACCGTGGTCTTCCCGCTGCCCGCGACTCCCTGTACAATGATATTGCGATACGGGGATTTGCGGATAATCTCATTCTGTTCCTTCTGAATCGTCGCGATAATCTCCCCGAGCACCGCTTCCTTATTCTTTGCCAGATACTTAGTCAGCAGCTCGTCGTTCGCGACCACCTCGGAATCATAATAATCAATCAGTCTGTCTCCTTCAATCTCATAGGTGCGCTTCCGCCGAAGCTCTACTCTGCACACCGTATGATCGGGCGCCTGAAAGACACATTCGCCAAGACCGTTTTCATAATAGACATTCGCAATCGGAGCTCTCCAGTCAACGACCAGAATCGTCGTCGGCCCGTCCGTCACTCCGCCCTTCCCGATATAGAAGGTCTCGGGCTCCCGCCCCTGCTCCTTCACGTCGATTCTTCCGAAATACGGCTTCTTCAGCGCTTTCCGGTTCTTATGCAGCGCCGTTTTCATATTGTTGTTCATGGTAATCGTATTGGACAATTCCGTGAATATCTCGGGATCATCATGGCGGTAGCGGTCATACATATCCTCAATCTCCGCGTCCATGATCCGGATCTCCTTCTCATACGATTCAATATTGCGCCTGATCACCTGAATACAGGTATTCAGATACGCTTCTTCCTTCCGACGATCTTCCTGATCTGTCATACTTCTTACCTCCTTTTTGCCGGCACGCTAACCTTACCTGTCTTTCAGAAAATCCGTCTCTTCTGCATACAGGCGGTTTTAGCTGCCGTTGTCCTCACGGCCTGCGGCCGGTTATTTTCCGGCTGCTTTGGCTGTGAATCTCATTATATAGAAATATAAATAAATTACTAGACTTTTTTTCTTCGATGTGATAGACTGGATAATGTACTGTGCATAAAAATACGTAATAGAAAGATTTAATTCTTTTTTTTTGATTTAATCAGCATTTTCGTTTAACAATGCGGGACTGCCAGGAATTCTGCTATGCTCCTTCCTGACAGTCCCGCATTGTTTCCTCTTCCGTACCCGGCTCCGGCGCTTCCGGAAGCTGTTCCAATACAACGATCAGCGCCAGTTCCGCCGTTTCCGGGAATATCTCCCGCTTTCCCTCCGAAGCCGCAAGTCCCGTCACCCTGACATAAGTCTCTCCGGAAGACAGCTTCTCCCCTGCCGTAAGCCGGATCCGCAGCACATCTCCTCCCTCCGGACTTCCTGCCCGCCGGCTTAAGCCAAACTGTCCGTTCTCCGGATTATAACGGATATTTTCCCAGTAATCCAGCAGTTCAAAATCCTCTTGTCCCGGTTTTTCAAAAACATCCGAATCTATTTCCAATGTCCCTTTTATCGCATTTATCCCTGTTTCAACATCTCCATAGCCGTCCACAGACAGAATAACCTCGATAAGAACAAATATGATCAACAGCGCCCTTATTCTTATCCTTCTCATCTTCTCATCTATCCTTTTGCATCATATTTCTGTTAACAACGAGACCGATTGTACCGGTTCTATGCGTCAGGAACAATATGAGATTACTGGAAGCCACGGATATGGGAAAGTCTTCCGAGACTGCAGATGAACGCAAAACGGGTGCCCTTACAGCTTCCTGATTCCTGTAAGAGCACCCGCAATCACATTTTTATTTCACTGTCCGGAATCTTCAGCCCCCGTCAGAAGAATGTACATCCGGCTCCCGGCGCGCCGGCCAGATTCTTGATAATGACGGCAGACACCGGCTGCATGGTCAGCTCCAGAATTCCCCCGTCCAGATAATACAGCACCGCATTCAGGGCATACCCCTTCTCCGTTGTCTCAATCAGCCTTACCAGAGTATCCTCATCCGTCATTCCCAGCTCCCATGCGTGAATCTTCACGGTTATCTGCGTCGTATTATTATTAATAGCCACGAGGATCTTATCCGTTTTATCGAATCTTCCATAGCTGATGAAGCCCTGATCGCCGTCAAGCATCTGCAGCGATCCGGTCCGAAGCGCCTGATAGGAGCGGTGGATCCGAATCAGCTCCTTATGGAACGCAATCAGCTCCTTATCCTCTCTGCCCCAAGGGTATCCCCTCCGGTTATCCGGATCCGTCCAGCCGCAGAGCCCGGCCTCGTCTCCGTAATAGATCGTCGGCGCCCCCGGCCATGTCATCTGCATCACAACCGCCTGCCTCATAATGCCCTTATTCACACCCTGATTCGCCGCCTCCGCGCCGGCGCTCGCAACACGCCCGACCTTGTGATTCGTCCGGGTCAGGAAGCGGGAATGATCATGGTTCGACAGCTCATTCATAGCGGTCAGCAGGGACTGCGTATTAAATCGTGACATATAATGTCGCATGGAGCCATAGAAATAATCGAAGCGTCCTATCATATCTTGCCTGAATTCGTCACTGTGTTTCTCCACCCCTGTGAGAAACCAGCCGACCGGCTCCATGAACGCGTCATAGTTCATAACGGAATCCCACTCATCCCCCATCAGCCAGGCCGCCGGATCTCCGTAATGCTCGGCTAAGATCAGGGCATCCGGATTGGCCTCCTTCACATTCTTCCGGAAATCCTTCCAGAAATTATGGTTAAATTCATAGGAATGTCCGAGATCCGCCGCGACATCCAGCCTCCACCCATCCACGTTATAGGGCGGAGAAACCCACTTGCGGGCAATTTTCATAATATAATCATACAGCTTCTCAGACTGCTCATAATTCAGCTTCGGCAGCGTATCATGACCCCACCAGCCGTCATACGCCTTATTATAAGGCCAGCTTCCGTCCTCCCGGAACCGGAAGAAGGTCGTATACGGGCTGTCCGACGCCACATAAGCCCCCTTCTCATAAGCGGCGGCATTCTCATAGATCTGTTCCCGATCCAGCCATTTATTAAAAGAGCCGCAGTGATTAAAGACTCCGTCAATGATCACCCGCATGCCCCTTTTGTGTATCTCCTCGACCAGCCTGATAAACAGCTGATTGCTGGCCTCAAGATTTACTTTTGAGGTTACCCTTGTAATATACCTGGTCGCCTTCCTGTTCGACGTCTCTCCCGGAGGAAGACATTCGCCCTCATCTTCAATGATAACGCCGAAATGAGGATCAATATAATCATAGTCCTGAATATCATACTTATGATTAGACGGCGAAACGAACAGAGGGTTAAAATAGATTACTTCAATTCCAAGATCCTGAAGATAGTCCAGCTTCTTCATAACCCCCTTCAGATCTCCCCCGTAAAACTCCCGCACGCCCATGGCGGCAGGATACTTGTGCCAGTCCGTAACGCGCACGGTGCCTTCCCCGATATAACAGTACTCCTGATCCAGCACATCATTCGAAGGATCGCCGTTGCAGAACCGATCCACGAAAATCTGATAGAACACGGCTCCCTTCGCCCAGTCCGGAGTATGATAACCCGGCATAATACAGAAATTATATTCCGGCACCAGCTTCTCCGACACTCCGTTCCGATTATAATAGTAGGTATGGTAAGTACTCGGAATCTCAAAATAATAATCGGTATTCTCTTCTCCTACGGTAAACCGGGCTTCATAATAGTCAAACAAGGCATCGCGCCGGGCGAGCTGCATCCTCCGGCGCTCCTTCCCGTAGACGATATATACCACATCCGCATTCGCCGCCGCGGTACGGAACCGGAGCGTCACCTCATCTCCGGGATCCGGCTCGGCCGGACTCCGGAAATTCTCCGTTCCATCGCTGAACAGGGCACGTTTATTCAAGACCGGCGTCATCCTGTCAATATATAACTGCGCTTTGGCTACGCGCGACAATTTATTCAGATTAATACTATAATTCATCATGTCCCTGTCTCCTTACCTTATACTCCAACCATACTATTCATAAGACCCTTTATCCTGTATTCTATTCTATACCAATTTCCGCGCGAATACAACTTAAACTTAAGGAAACCTTAAGGCCGCACGGACAATTTTTGATCTTCGGAATAATCCGTCCCGTATTTTGACGCCGGAACCCCATACAGAAAAAAGGACAGCCGTTCGGCTGTCCTTTCTCGGAGAAGGTATTTTTGTTACTTATGGGGTGTAGCAAAAACTATATAATGTATTGGGGTTTACGTGTTACAGTATATCATGCATCAAAAAATAAGTGTGCACAAACATTGATCCGATTCAAATTAATTTTTGTAGGTTCTCACAATACGTATCTTCTCTTCTGAGCTTCTATTCAAAAAGAAAAGTTAAAACCGCTTGTTTTCTGTACATATTCTCCAATCACGCATGAACCGGCTCCGCCTGGTCAAAGAGAGGTTCTTCAGATATGCTCTCCTCCCGCTTTGGGAACAGACTCTCGAACTCCTCCCTGCCGATTCTCTCCTTCTCAATCAGGAGAGCCGCGCACTTGTGAAGCACATCCTCGTATTCCAGCAGAATCCTCTTCGCCTCCGCATAACATTCGTCAATAATCCTGCGGACCTCCAGGTCAATTTCATTCGCCACATTCTCGCTGTAGCTTCTGGTATGTGCCAGATCCCTGCCGATAAAGACCTCATCGTCATCATTATCATAGTTCACCATACCGATGCTGTCTGAAAAGCCATAGCGCGTCACCATGCTCCGCGCCGTCTTTGTCGCCACCTTAATGTCCTGGGACGCGCCGGTTGTAATATCATCAAAGATCAGCTCTTCGGCTACTCTGCCACCGAGGCTGACAATAATATCCTGACGCATTCTTCCCTTTGTGTTGAACATCTCATCCTTTTCCGGCAGCGGCATGGTATATCCCGCGGCTCCCATTCCCGTAGGAATAATAGATACCGTATATACAGGACCAACATCCGGAAGCACATGAAACAGGATCGCGTGTCCTGCTTCATGGAACGCCGTAATCCGTTTCTCCTTCTCCGTGATGACCCGGCTCTTTTTCTCCGTTCCGATTCCTACCTTAATAAATGACTTCTTAATATCCTCTTCCTTGATATAGCTCCTGTCATCCTTTGCCGCGCATATGGCCGCCTCATTCAGCAGATTTTCAAGATCAGCGCCCGTAAAGCCTGCCGTCGTCTGCGCCACCTGCTTCAGATTCACGTCTTCACCCAGAGGCTTGCCCTTGGCATGCACGCTTAAAATCTCTTCTCTTCCCTTAACATCCGGCCTTCCGACCATAACCTTCCGGTCAAATCGTCCGGGTCTTAAAATGGCGGGATCCAGAATATCAACCCGGTTCGTGGCCGCCATTACGATAATCCCTTCGTTCGCCCCGAAGCCGTCCATCTCAACAAGCAGCTGGTTCAGCGTCTGCTCTCTCTCATCATGGCCGCCTCCCATACCGGTTCCCCTTCTCCTTGCCACGGCATCGATCTCATCGATAAATACAATGCACGGGCTGTTCTTCTTCGCGTCATTGAACAGATCGCGAACCCTCGACGCGCCGACACCGACGAACATCTCCACAAAGTCCGAACCGGAGATCGAGAAGAACGGAACTCCGGCCTCTCCGGCCACAGCCCTTGCAAGAAGCGTCTTTCCGGTTCCGGGAGGCCCCTCCAGAAGAACGCCCTTGGGAATTCTCGCCCCGACCTGGAGATACTTCTTGGGAGACTTCAGAAAGTCAACAATCTCCCTGAGCTCTTCCTTCTCTTCCTGCAGGCCGGCTACATTCTTAAAGGTCGTCCTTTTATTCTCGTCCGTAGTCATTCTCGCCCGGCTCTTGCCGAAGTTCATCACTTTAGAATTACCTCCGCCCGATCCGGCCTGCGTGGTTAAAAAAGAGAACATCAGCAAAATTATGACAAAGCCGAGCAGATAAGGAAGCACGCTTGTAAAGAACCAGTTCGGCTTCGAGATGTCATGCACCACAACCGACGTTACCATATTATCATAGGCATCCTGCACGGCCTCGTTCACATCCGTGATATAGAAGCTTCTGACCCGGCCCTCGTCCATATACACTTCCACCTCGCCGGTCGGAACCTCTTCATTCTGATAGATCTCTACTGACCTGATATTCCCGGCCTCCAGATCAGCCAGATAATCCGAATACTCATAATTACCCGAACTGCTCGTCTTCATTCCGTCGGATAAATATACTGTCAGCAGAATGATCGCAAGAATGACAATATAGAATCCGTAACCCTTCATTGATCGTCTCAATTTATTAATTCCTCCTTCTATTCCTGAACTACCGCGCCGATATAGGGCAGATTCCGGTACATCTGCTTGTAATCCAGCCCATAGCCCACAACGAATTCATCCGGTATCCGGAATCCGACATAGTCTACCGTGACCTGAGTCACTCTGCGTTCCGGCTTGTCAAGAAGTGTACACAGCTTAAGGCTGGCAGGCTTTCTGTTCTTCAGCATCTCCATCAGATAAGAAAGCGTTCTGCCCGAATCGATAATATCCTCCACGATCAGAACATCCCTGCCCTCAATCGACTCATCAAGATCCTTCACAATCCGGACTCTGCCGGAGCTTTCGGTTCCATCCCCATAGCTTGACACAGACATGAAGTCAATTGTAACCGGAATTTCGATATGCTTGGACAGCTCTGTCATAAAAAATACGCCGCCTTTCAGAATACAGATAAGATGCGGCATCTTCCCCGCGTAATCTCCGGTTATCTGCCCGGCCAGCTCACGAATCTTTTTGTCAACCTCTTCTTCTGATAATAATACACTAATCTTCTCCGCCATATTCGTATCCTCCGTATATACTTGCCTTTAGTATCCGGCCGGTATTCTCCCCAATCCGGAATGCCTCGCTGGAACGCCCGCCAAGCACCCACAGCACATGGGAACCCGCCGCAAGCAATGGAATCCGGTTCCGCCGGTTCGCCGGAATCTTCTCATCAATCATCAGCGACTTCAATGTCTTCTTTCCCCCGTCCGGTCTGATTTGAAGATAGTCCCCTTCTCTTCTTGTTCTTAAAATCAGAGTATCTTTTATTTTATCATAATCAAACCATTTCGTATAGTTGCTTTTTGGAATTGTAATATTTTTTTCATAAATGGCTGTTTCTATTCTTAAGAGACAGTCAAGCTCCTGAATATACCACTCTCCCGGGAGCGTAACTGGAATGAAAAGCTTCTTTGCCTCCTGCAGATCCGCGTTCTGCTCTCTGCCAAGCAGAATTCCGCCGTATGTCCGGCGCGCCTGCAGGCCTGCCGGAAGATCCGCCCGTCTTCCGCACTGGGCCGAAAACAGGTCAAATACTCTTTCCGCATGAACCGCGCCGAAATCCTTCCTGTCTCCGCGCAGCTTCTCAAGGGTTCTGAAAATAATCTCATATGCCAGAAGTCTTTCGCAGCCCGCAAGCCCGTCTGACAGTAAAATGCCGTCTTCCCGCTCCTGTACAAGGCCTCTCTCCTTCTCGTATACAACCTCCCGGAATATCCGGGTCAGCTCCAGGATCTGTTCTGATGTCCGGACAATATGCCGGACGGCTTTCGCATTCACCTTATCCTTCGCTGTCGTTAATATCTCATTCCGTATCACATTCCTCGCGTATTCTCCGGACAGATTCGTCCGATCAATGCGATAATCCTGCCCTGCTTCCTTCAGATACGCTTCAATCTCCGCTCTGGATGTATCGAGCAGAGGCCTGATCAGCAGAATTCCGGAACCCGGCTTCAGCTCCCTGACCGGACGGATTCCCGCAAGTCCAAGAGCGGAAGTTCCGCGGAACAGGCGAAACAGCACCGTCTCGGCCTGATCCTCCAGATTATGCGCCACAGCCGCTTTCCTGCAGCCTCTTTCCAGACATTCCTCCATAAAGGCCCGGTACCGCAGTTCTCTCCCCGCCTCTTCTTCGCCGATTCCTCTCTCCTTTGCATAGGCCCGGACATCCGCATGTACGGCCCGGAACGAAACGCGGAACCGTTCGCACAGCCTGCCCACGAATTCCTCATCCTCATCCGCTTCCCGCCCCCTCAGTCCGTGATTCACATGAACCACATGGATTCCAAGCCGGTACTGCTCTCTTAATCCACATAAAAGCCGCAGCAGGCAGACGGAATCCGCCCCGCCGGAGACGCCGGCAACAATGCCGTCTCCTTCCTCTATCAAATTATATTTCCGGATATACTCCGTCCATTTCTTCCACATACTGGCTCCCGCAGACTCTTATCAGTTTCTGTTCCATGATTTCTCAACCATTTTACTCTGAAAGCTTCAAAAGATCAAGACCGTTCGCGGTAAATTCGCGGCCTTTCACCGGCCTGTGAAGCCGTCTTATCCCGACCGCGCGGTTACTGTCTCTTCCAGATTGCCGAGACCAGCACCGTCATATCATCCGCTGGAATATTCTCATGCTTCAGAAGAGCTTCCTTCAGAATGGTATTCGCGATTTCCTGAGGGCTTCCGTTTTTCACCTCCGCGATCAGCTCCGCCAGCCATCCTTCCTTCTCCCTGCCCCGGCCGCAGTCGGCCACTCCATCCGTAACCATAATGATATAATCCCCCTCGTACAGCTTCCGGCAGGTGGCCTCATAATCAAACCGCGCCACAATTCCGGCAGGAAGATTTCCGTCCTCCACAACCTCGACCTGATCCCCTCTTTTTATGAAGGCGGCTACCGCCCCTGCTTTCACGAATTCGCACGTACCGGCGTATAAATTAATCACTCCCAGATCCACCGTTGAATAACCCTGATTTCCCGCCCGCAGCACAAGCAGGGAATTAATCAGCCGGATCGACGGCTCCTCCCTGAAGCCAGCCTCCATCAGATCCTCCAGCAGCTCGATCACGGCCCTGCTCTGTTCCTCTGCCTCTGCTCCGCTCCCCATCCCGTCGGCAAGCATCATAATCATCTCGCCGTTGTCCGGATACAGGAAGGAAAAATTATCCCCGCACGGTTCTCCCCCCTGCTTTGAAAGTCTGGCAACTCCTGTCAGAACCCGGTAATTGGCCTCTTCCCGGAAGCACAGGCCCGAATACTCCTTCCCGATCACATTTCTTGCGGCTTTGTCCGGCACAAAGCGCCGGTTGAGAATCTTCGAAAGTCTGGCCGCCGCTTCTCTGACCGTAATACACTTTCCTTTCCTGCATCTGGCATACAGATGCACCTCTATTCCCCGGCCCCGCGTCTCAAATACGCTGACCTTCTTTACCTGTACGTCCGCTGCCTTCATTCCGCTTATAATAGTATCCTCTCTGACTCCGGACGCCTCCATGGTCTCATACAGCTCTCCCGAGAATTCACTCACAATCCGGGCCACTTCCTTTAGCTGTCCCGCCACCGCTTCACGGCTCTCCGCCATCTGGTTATACCAGGCCAGCTTCATCTTTTCCACCGCCAGACACCGGTTGGTTTCCGCCAGAAAATCCTCCATACAGATGCAGGACTTGGAGAACGCCACAGGAACATCCGACTTCTCCACGCTTCCCTTCTCCATGGCGGCCAGAAAGAGCTGCTCTGCCGCCGCACAGGTAACGTCATAATTCTTTTCCCAGCACCGGCTGCACTTCTCACACCGGCCGCACAGCCGCTCGGACATATCCCCGATCATCCGGTTAATCTCCCCGGCCGGATAGGTCTTCTTCGGCACGGCCAGCTTCAGAAAAGCACCGGACAATCTCTCAAAGGAGTCTGCCATATCCGTCAGCCTCTGTCTTGTAATATCCTGATAGCTTTCCCTGCCGTAGCTGCTCGTCTCTCCGGCTGCCTGCCAGTATCCCATCAGCATCAGACACAAAAAGGCGGCAAGCTCCGCATAAAACAAGACCGCCCCCGGCCCCGGCAGGGCGTAGACGGCAATGGTTCCAAGAACGGCGGCCGAGACAATCTGCTCTCCGTTCTTTTTATGTCCCCTTCCCTCTTCCGTAAAAAACCGGATTCCATAAGAGCAGATCACGGCAAATCCTCCTGACAGAACGCCTTCCGCCAGGACCTGAGCAAGCTTCCCATCCGAAATCCCTTCAAAAAGATATCCTCCGGCCGCGATCCCTGCGCTGACCAGCCCGCACAGCAGCGCCGAACCAAATATTCCCGAACGCCTCCCCGAAGCCCTCCGATACAGAGCAAACAGAATGCCAAGCGCCGTTAAACCCATCAGATATTTCACCATCTCGTCCACATCCGCAATTCCCGCCATACCAAGCAGCAGCGCGGCCGCCATGCCGGGCAGCCGGATTCCGGCCGCGAAAGCTCCCGCGAACATTCCGGGAATCAATGGTCTTGCTTCAAAAAATACCGCCCTCGCCAGAACGAATGCCATCATATGTATGAACAGCTTACCCTTATTCACAGATTTCATTTTTTAAACCGCCTTTCTTTCTCCTGTAATGGTGTATTATACGTTTCGTCTTCCGCATACTTTGTCAAAGCCTGTAACCCTCAGAGAAAAACTTTTAGACACAATCCCCCGAAGCCTCCCATAGAACACGAATCCAGGCAGTTAAAAAACTTTAAGAAATTAAAAAAAATAAGTTGACAAATAATATAAGAGCAGTTATAATATAACTCGTCTTACGGCGAAGTAGCTCAGTTGGCGAGAGCACACGGTTCATACCCGTGGTGTCGGGGGTTCAAATCCCTCCTTCGCTATTTTTTATCTAATTATTCGTAAGACCCAGAAAAGTTCTTCCCAAATAAAAGGACATTCCGTTCTTCCCCTGGAATGTCCTTTTTTATTTCTCTTCTATTCTTCCTCTTCAAATATGATCTCATCCGGATAAACGAGTCCAAGCTTCTCCCTGGCCATATCCTCGATGTACTTCTTCGTCTGAATATACGCACGCTGTTCTTCCAGCTCGGCCGTTCTGGCGTCCTCCTCATCAATCTGGCGGTTGAGGGATTCGACCTGCTTCGCAAGCTCGGCCGCTTCCTGATCCAGCTTTGTCCTGCTGTAGGTGACAATTCCGCAGATAATCAGAACAATAACCGCAATCGTCTTAAGCCCTGCTCTTCTTTTTAGTTTTTTTCTTCCCTGTATGACTTTCATGTCTCTTACTCTCAATCCTCTGCCCTATATTGTCTGTGGCTGCGCCGTTATTCTGGTCTAAATTTATTTTATCTGTTTTCTTTGGTTTTTTCAATGTGTTTTTGAAAATTTTTCTAAATTTTTTCAGACATTTTGCGACAGCGCGTCCAAGCCCTTCCGCCCCCATGCCAATGACTCTGACAGGAAAGAAGACCGCGGACAGCGCCCCTGCGATCACCCGGAGCAAAAACCGCAGGATCATTTCCATGAGCCAAACCGCCGGATTGCTGAATACGGTCTGCCAGATCAGCATTCCAAGCAGCGCGCCCGCAAAGGAAAAGCCTCTTACAATTCCGTAATTATACCGCTCCATCATAAGGAACAGGAAGATTCCCGCCCCCGTCCAGTAGAGCAGATCCTCGGCTCCGATCCAGAATGCGGAATGCTTCAGCAGGCGCCGGAATACCCGCAGAATATCATATACAACAATCAGCGCGGCGCCCGATGCAGCAGAAATCAGAAAGAAGGACAGCTCTGACAGAATTTCCCGATTCACTCTGTTCCCACCCGTCACTTAAAGAGTCTTGCAAGCAAAGATTCTCCCGTTTTCTTCAAATCCTTCTGATCCATATAGGTCAGGCTGTCAATCCTGCCGTCCACATCCACCTCTCCCTTTTCCAGATTCAGACGGCTTACATGAAGCTCGGCGCCGCGAATGATAAGGGTTCCCTGGATCGTCTCCAGCAGCACCTCGGCGGCGTCAAAGGATACAACATCCTTCACTCCCGTAAGCCCTGCCGATTTTCTTGACAGTAATTCTATTTTGTGGCTCCTTGCCGTCCCCTGTTTCTCTTCCACAGAAAAAAGCCTCCCGGCATATCCATTCATACAATGTATATGCCGGAAGGCCACTGCCGATACCCGCCAATCTTACAGATACCGGAATAATTCCTTCGCGTCGTCCTTGCGGGTGGTCTCCTGTACGTTAAGCACCTCCACCCTTACCGACTTCGTGCCGAACCCAATCTCAAGGATATCCCCGATCTTAACCTCTGCCGAAGCCTTCGCCGGTTTCCCGTTAATCGATACTCTTCCCGCGTCACAGGCCGAATTCGCGACCGTCCTGCGCTTGATGAGCCTGGAAACCTTCAAATACTTGTCTAACCGCATCTGTCTCTCCCGTACCTCTATAGTACGTATCCGCCCGCCTTACGCGTTCACGGCATCCTTCAGCGCCTTGCCGGCCTTGAACTTGGGAGCCTTGGAAGCCTCAATGGTCATCTGCTCCTTGGTCTGAGGATTCCTTCCCACTCTGGCAGGTCTCTCGGATACTTCAAATGTTCCAAAGCCTACTAACTGAACCTTCTCACCCTTCTGTAATTCTTCCGTAACAACATCAATAAAGGCCTTTAACACCTTCTCGGAATCCTTCTTGGATAACTCGGTCTTCTCAGCAATCGCGTTAATTAAATCTGTCTTGTTCATGGATAAAATCCTCCTGTAAAATGTTCTATTATGAATCTCATAAATCGGGCGTGATCCGCCGTATTACATGGTCCGCTTCCATCGATCGTTCAACTCTTCCGCGGATACTTCGTCTGCCCGCCGGCCTTCCTCCATAGCCAGCCGCTCGACGCTTACAAATCTATTTATAAACGCATTGGTGGCTTTTGTCAAGGAATTTTCCGCATTTATTCGCAAAATGCCGGATAAATGAATCATTTGAAGCATCAGTTCTCCGAATTCCCGTTCAAGCGTCTCAGAATCCGTCCCTGTATTCCCGGCTCCCTCCGACAGCCCTGCGTCCCGCGCGAGTGTCTCAAGCCCTTCCTGAATCCGCTGCATTGTCAGTCCGGCATCCCCGAGCTCAAGTCCCGCCTTCCCGGCCTTTTTCAATACCTTGGCGGCTCTGACATTGGCAGGAAGAGCGGCCGGAATATGAAGAATTCCCTCCGAAGCCCTGCTCTCCGCCTTCTCCTTCTTTTTAATCTCCTCCCAGTTCTCCAGCACCTGTTCCGAATCTTTTGCAGATGCCGTACCAAATACATGAGGATGCCTGCGGATCATCTTGGCGCTGATGCCGTCAATCACATCATCCAGACAAAATTCTCCTGATTCCTCCGCAATAACGGAATGCATCACAATCTGAAGGAGAATATCTCCAAGCTCTTCCTTCAGGTTCTCACAGTCATTCCTGTCAATCGCCTCAAGCGCTTCATAGCACTCCTCAAGCATCGCCTGCCTGAGACTCGCATGCGTCTGCTCCCGATCCCACGGACAGCCGTCCTTTGCACGCAGGCGTTCAATAATCCGTTTAAACTCTTCAAAGCTGTATTCTGCCATTCTTAATCTCCCTTGCCTTTCTTCCTGTCTCACCCGGCGCGCATCCATCCCGCAGCCTTATCCCATTATATCATGCCTTTTGAAAAAAGGCATAGCATTTTGAAAAAAGGCATTGCATCCAATCTCTGACAGATAAAACGGATTTCGGTTTGTTCTATCTTTTCTTCACGAAACAGTCCCGGCAAAAGCCAAAATACAGTTGACAAATAATCCAAATAATCTTATAATAAGGTTAAATATTTGGCGTTTTGTAAATTTCTAACACGACGGGGAGGTATTATGAAAAACAAAAAAGTTATCCGGAGAATAGCGGCTGCCATAATATTATGTGTTATTTTACTCTGTATTATTATCAGTTATTTTAAACGGAACATATCGGGGAACCAGCTGCTTAATTATATGCTGACAGAAAATATTTCGACGATTGAAATTCGAAAAACAAAAGAAAACAGCAATGGCACAGAAGAGCTGGGGATCTATCACTGTTCCGCAGAAGACATCGGAAGATTCTATGAATGCCTCGGTGATTCCAGATTTAAGGACCTTGGTGACGATTCGTTTATGATTACATCAGAAATAAGATATTATATCTCATGTAAAGACGAGAACGGTGTCCTGATTGCTCAAATGAAGTTCTATGACACGTATGCTTTAATTTTTGATTGTTACTACTATGCAAAAGAGCCTGCCATGCATAAAAGATACAGGATAAAATCATCCGTTTTAGGAGATTTTTTAAATCAATGCTTTGAATAAGATATCCTCTGCCCTGCTTTTTGCCGCTTCCAGTCTTGTCCGCGTTCCCCGGATCCGGTATACTAAATGGGACAGCATTTTATAAAAAGGCATTGCATTTTGTAAAAAGGCATTGCATTTTGTAAAAAAGGCATATTTGTACTGGAGGAATTGCTTATGAAGATTTTATTAATCGGAGGTACCGGAACGATCAGCTCTGCCGTTACAGCGCTGGCCGCGAAACGCGGAATGGAGGTATATCTGTTCAATCGCGGCGAACGGCTCGCCGGAGGAGATCATCCTGTATTTTCGGACGGCCTGCCGGAGGGAATCCGGATCATCCGCGGAGATATCCGCAACGAACCGAAAGCGGCCGCGCTGCTTGACGGTATGACCTTTGACGCAGTCGCGGACTTTATCGCGTTCGATCCTTCCGACCTGGAACGGGATTACCGTCTGTTTCGTGACAAAACAGCGCAGTTTTTGTATATCAGCTCTGCCTCGGCCTATCAGAAGCCGCCCGCGGATCCTGTCATAACGGAGAGCACCCCTCTTTCCAATCCCCTCTGGGAATATTCCCGCAAAAAGATCGCCGGGGAGGATTTTCTGATGCGCCGTTATCGTGAGGACGGGTTCCCCGTGACCATTGTACGCCCGAGCCATACCTATTCCGATCGCTCCATGCCGGTTGCAATTCACGGAAAAAAGGGCAGCTGGCAGGTTCTGAAGCGTATGCTTGACGGGAAGGAGATTATCATTCCCGGCGACGGTTCATCCTTGTGGACTCTGACGCACAGCGATGATTTCGCCCGGGCTTTTGTCGGACTGATCGGCAATATTCATGCAATCGGCAGCGCTTTTCACATCACATCAGATGAAAGCCTGACCTGGAATCAAATCTACGAATGTATCGGCCGGGCGCTTGGAGTTGCCGTGAACGCAGTTCACATCCCTTCTGACGCGCTCGCGAAGGCCAATCCGGAGTATCAGGGCACGCTGCTTGGAGACAAAGCGAATTCCGTCC
>DVNP01000157.1 GCA_018714285.1 Candidatus Caccomorpha excrementavium
ACAGTATATGGTTGATGATGACTATATCTATTTTACGATTGGCAAGCAAAAGCATATTGCCCTGATTGCGCATGACGGCAAGAAAAGAGAGTTGGTTGCGTGGGTGGAGAGAAACGCGGACATTCTGAAGAACCATTTTCTGTGCGGAACCGGGACGACGGCCCGGCTGATTGCGGAACAGACCGGGCTTCCGGTAAAGGGGTATTCAAGCGGGCCGCTCGGCGGCGATCAGCAGATCGGTTCGAGAATCGTGGAAGGGAATATCGATTTCGTCGTATTTTTATGGGATCCGCTGGAGTCGCAGCCCAACGATCCGGATGTGAAGGCTCTTCTGCGGATTGCGGTGGTATATGATATTCCAATTGCGAATAATCTGGCAACCGCGGATTTCCTGCTGAATTCTGCTTATATGAATAACGAATATCAGCGTAAGGTCGAGAATTTTAATAAGACGATGAAGGAGCGGCTTGAGAAGTATTCCCGCTGATCTCCTTCGATTCTTCGCCGGGGGCCTTAATCCAGTCGCCGGATTCCTTCCAGAAGTCAAAGAAACGGCCGGCAGCCGCGGAATGATACCGATCCCTTCTTCGAATGACGGCAATGCGCGTTATGAGGGAGGGATCCCCAAGAACGCGTACTGCCGTGCTGTCCGGATGGATGACGGAGACGATGGAGAGCGGCACAAGGGCAACTCCAAGTCCTGCGTCTGCCCACAACAGGGAGGTTCTTGCGTCGTCGTTTTTGCAGAAGATGGCGGGAGAGATGCCTTCCCTGGTGAATGCGGCGCTGAACAAAGGGTCAAAGCGACGGTAATAAATAAGCGGAGTATCCGCCAGATCGGAAAGTGAGAGAGGGCCGTCCGGCATCGCCGCGAAGTAGGAAGGGTGTCCTGCGGCGGCCATCGGTTCCTCCTTCAGATAAAGACAGTCGAGGCCGTCGGTCTGAAACGGCGTCCGGACAACGGCAAGCTCGATGATGCCGCGTCCAAGCTTCTCAATGAGCTCGAAGGTATTCCCTTCATGTATTTCGAACCGTACATCCGGACAGAGGCGGCAGAAGGCCGGAAGTCTTGTCTGAAGCAGAGCGGTTCCGCAGGAGGAGATGGTCCCCACAGACAGCGTTCCCGCCAGGCCGCTGCCGATGTCCTGTACCTCCCTGACTGCCGTATCCGCCAGATCCAGGATGCTTAAGGCGCGGGTATAGAGCGTTCTGCCTGCGTCGGTCAGACGTATGCTTCTGGCTCCCCGTTCGAACAGCGCGGTGCCAAGCTCTTCCTCCAGAAGATGAAGCTGCGTGCTTAACGGGGGCTGGGAAATATGCAGGCTCCTTGCAGCTGCGCTGATGCTGCCGGCCTGCGCAACGGCGGTAAAGTATTCAAGCTGTTTCAGGTTCATATCAAGGTTCCTTTCTATATTCTGAATATCTTCCGGACTATATCGAAATAATATAGATCCTATATCGAATAAATATTTTTCATATACTTCAAAGTATGCTATGATCATACATAAACCGGCTCTGCGTGTCAAGAAAGAACCGGTCAATTCAATAAGGGAGGAAAGCTATGTTCCGATTGGCGAAATATCTGAAAAAATTCAGAAAGTATGTAATCATCGGGCCGATATTTAAGCTGACAGAGGCTGTCTTTGAACTGATTGTTCCTCTGGTTATGGCGTCGATTATTGATGTCGGCATTAAGAATCAGGACAGGGAATATGTCCTGCGGATGGGCGGCGTGATGGTTTTGCTGGGTGTGCTGGGGCTTTTGTTCGCCCTGATCTGCCAGTACAGCGCGGCCAGAGCCTCTCAGGGCTTCGGAACCGTTCTGCGCAATGAAATGTTCGCGCATATCAACACCTTTTCCCATGCGGAGATTGACAGGCTGGGAAGCAGCTCGCTTATCACCAGAATCGTCAATGATGTTAATCAGCTGCAGCTGGCTGTGGCCATGCTGATCCGGCTCGTGATCCGCGCGCCGTTTCTTGTAATCGGCGCGGCGGTCATGGCAATGAGACTGGATCTGAGACTGTCCGTTATCTTTCTGATCGTCGCGCCGCTTGTTGCTCTGGTCCTGTATGTGATTATGAGCCGTTCCGTTCCCTACTATAAGGTACGTCAGGCGAAGCTGGATAAGGTGTCGCTGATCACCAGGGAAACACTTGAGGGTGCAAGGGTAATCCGCGCGTTTTCCAGACAGGAGAAGGAAAAGGAGCGCTTTATGGAGGCAAGCGAGGATGTGACAGAGGTTGCAATGAGGGTGGGGAAAATATCTGCCTTTTTGAATCCCGCAACATTCGCGATTCTTAACCTTGCGATCGTTGCAATTGTCTGGTTCGGAGGCTATCGGGTGGAATCCGGAGCCATGACGCAGGGGGAGATTATCGCATTCGTAAATTATATGACACAGATTTCACTGGCGCTGGTGGTTGTTGCAAATCTGGTTGTCACCTTTACGAAGGCCGGAGCATCGGCCGTTCGTGTCAATGAGGTTCTGGATACGCAGCCGTCCGTCACGGAAGGAAGCCTGACGGAAAGTCCGAAGGCAGCGGACGGGGGGCCGAAGATTTCGTTCCGGGATGTCTCTTTCGCGTATCCGGGGACGTCCAAGTATTCCCTTGAGCATGTGACGGTGGATATTATGGAGGGAGAGACTGTGGGGATCATCGGAGGTACCGGCGCAGGCAAATCGACTCTGATTAATCTGATGCCGAGATTCTACGATATCTCGGAAGGAGAGCTTCTGATTGACGGAATTCCTGTTCAGGAGTATACGTTCGCCGCTCTGCGCGGACAGTTCGGGGTGGTTCCTCAGAGGGCAGAGCTGTTCCGCGGAACAATCCTTGAGAATATGCGCTGGGCGAAGGCGGACGCGAGCGAGGAGGAGATTCGGGAAGCAGTCGAGGCGGCGCAGGCGGCGGATGTGGTCGCGGGAAAGGAAGAGGGCTATCAGTCCATGATCATGGAGGGCGGGAAGAATCTGTCCGGCGGCCAGAAGCAGCGGCTTACCATTGCGAGGGCTCTGGTTGGGAAGCCGAAGATTCTGATTCTTGATGACAGCTCAAGCGCTCTGGATTACGCGACGGATGCGAAGCTGAGAAAGGCGCTCCGGGAGTTTGGCCGGGATATGACGGTATTCATCGTATCACAGAGGGCGAACTCCATCCGGCACGCGGATAAGATTATCGTGCTGGATGACGGCAGGGTTGCGGGAATCGGAACGCATGAAGAACTGTTCCTGCGCTGCGGAGTGTACAGAGAAATCTGTCTGTCCCAGTTTTCAGAAGAGGAGGCGATGGCGTAATGAACGGACATGCATTTAAGGAAGAGGATATCAGAAAGACAAAGGATCAGCCCGTTCTCAGGCGTCTGTTATATCTGACCGGACCGTACCGGCCGTATCTGATTGCGGCTTTGCTCAGCGCGTTAATCAGTGTGACGCTCCAGCTGCTTGCGCCGGTTCTGATCGGAAGGGCGATTGATTATGTCATCGGGCCGGGAGAGGTTTATTTTGCGGATATGGCCGGAGTGCTGATTGTGCTGGCCGTTACAATCGGGATCAGCGCGATCTTCCAGTGGATTCTGACATTCTGTACGAATAAGCTGACCTTTTATACCGTAAGGGATCTGCGGGATATTACATTCAGCAGGCTGAATGTGGTGCCTCTCAAATATATTGACACGAAAACACACGGAAATATTATCAATACAGTAGTAAATGATATTGACCAGGTGTCCGACGGACTGCTTCAGGGATTCGCGCAGCTGTTCACCGGAGTTGTAACCATTCTCGGAACACTGGGATTTATGCTGAGTATTAATATTCCGATTGCGTTCTTAGTCGTGGTGCTGACTCCGCTGTCCTTCTTTGTGGCCGGATTCATATCGAGGAGGGTATCCAGAAAGTTCAAGGAACAGTCCATGATCCGCGGCGAGCTGACCGGATATATTAACGAGATGCTTGGAAATCAGAAAATCGTTAAGACCTTTCATTATGAGGACAGGGCGCAGGTTCAGTTTGAAGAAATCAATGAACGGCTGCATGAATGCGGCATCCTGGCTCAGTTCTATTCTTCGCTGACGAATCCCTGCACGAGATTCGTCAACGGAGTCGTGTATGCGGCGGTAGGGATATTCGGGTCGTTAAGCGCGATTTCGGGAAGACTTACGGTCGGACAACTGTCGAGCTTTTTAAGCTACGCGAACCAGTATACCAAGCCGTTCAATGAGATCTCCGGCGTTATAACGGAGCTTCAGGCGGCAATCGCCTCGGCAAAGAGGATTTTTGCGGTAATCGATGAGGCGTCCGAGCCGGATGATTCGGAACTGATTGAAGAGGTGGAATGTGACGGCACGGTTGAGGCTTGCCATGTGGATTTCTCTTATGTGCCGGAGAAGCCTTTGATCGAGGACTTTAACCTCTCCGTCCGAGCAGGGCAGAGGATCGCGATTGTAGGGCCTACAGGCTGCGGCAAGACAACACTGATTAATCTGCTGATGCGCTTTTATGACGTGAATGCGGGAAGAATCAGCGTAAGCGGAATCAATATTCAGGATATGAAGCGCAGCGCCCTGCGCGGCATGTATGGAATGGTGCTTCAGGAGACCTGGCTGTTCCACGGAACCGTAAGAGAGAATATCCTGTACGGAAGAGAGAATGCTTCCGACGAGGAAATGGTGGCCGCGGCCAAAGCGGCGCACGCGCACAGCTTCATCGAGCGTCTGCCGGACGGATATGATACCGTCATCTCGGAGGACGGCGGCAATATCTCGCAGGGGCAGAAGCAGCTTCTGTGTATTGCCCGGATTATGTTAACGAAGCCGCCTATGCTGATTCTTGATGAGGCGACAAGCAATATTGATACCCGTACCGAGCTCAGGATCCAGAAAGCATTCCATAAGCTGATGGAAGGCAGAACCAGCTTTATCGTGGCGCACAGGCTTTCGACCATTAAGGAATCGGATCGGATTCTGGTGATGAACGCGGGCAGAATTATCGAGCAGGGAACGCATGAGGAGCTGCTTAAAAAGGGCGGGTTCTACGCGAATCTGTACAACAGCCAGTTCGCGGCGAATTCCTGAGGACAAAGGAGAAGCGATGCGCGATTATTACCGGATTGGGGAAATATCGGCGCTCTACGGCATCGGAGTGGATTCTCTGCGGTATTACGAGGAAATCGGACTGCTCTGTCCGAAGAGGGCGGATAACGGGTACCGGATGTATTCAATAACGGATATCTGGAAGCTGAATATTATCAGAGAGCTGAGGGGCCTTGGATTCTCCATGGAGGAGATCCGAAGGCACCTTGGCCATTATGATCTGAAGGATACTATGGCATTATTTGAATCGGAAATCGGCCGGATTGACAGGCAGATGGAGGAGCTTGGACGCTTAAAGAGGAATCTTGCGGAACGGATCCGGCAGATTGAACGAAACAGGGACTGCGAAGAGAATGGAATCATTCGAAAAAAAATACTTCCGGAACGCAGAGTGTTGATTCTTACGGAAAATGTTACCAGAGATGAGGATGTGGATTTCCTGCTGAAGAAGCTGCAGAAACGGCATGAGGATACGCTGTATCTGATCGGCAACGGATGTCTGGGCGGTATGATGCCGGCAGAGAGAATCCGGGAAGGCCGCTATGGCTTCTACACTTCCGTCTTTTATGAGTCGGGAACGGGAGAGAAGTTCGACTGTGTGATTCCGGGAGGAATGTATTATTGTGTTATCTATAAGGGAGGGTATGAACAGACAATACCGTATCTGTCTGCCATGATGGAAGAGGCCAGGCGGGCAGGGGAGAAAATTGACGGGGATCCGATTGAGCTGTGGCGGATTCATAATCACGAAACAGGGAGACAGGAGGAGTATGTGACAGAGGTACAGCTTAAGGTATGTCCGGACGGCGGGGCCGGATTCGGTGTGCCAGACGGTTCTTGAAATAGTTGTTGACAATATACGTGTGGTTAAGTATAATTGTATACAATCTAACGCGGCAGATGTAAGGGTGTCTGTATCCACGTGAAAGATACATCAGAATGGTAGGAGGAACCGGAATGGAAGATCGCAAAGTATATATTAACCCGCATAATAACCTGTTGTCCCTGGAAGAGCATATGTATAAGCTGGTGGATGTCCAGACGCCGAATGTGTTCCGTAATCTGTTCCCGTATGACGAGGTTCCCAAGATCGCGTTTAACGATCGAATTGTGCCTCATAACTTTCCGGATAAAATCTGGATTACCGATACAACCTTCCGGGACGGGCAGCAGTCCAGAGCTCCGTATACAACAGAACAGATTGTAACAATTTTTGACTATCTGCACAGACTGGGTGGACCGAACGGGATTATCAGGCAGAGCGAATTCTTCCTGTACAGCAAGAAGGATCGGGATGCCGTATATAAGTGCATGGAGCGCGGATACCGCTTCCCGGAGGTGACCTCCTGGATCCGCGCAAGCAAGAAGGACTTTCAGCTGGTGAAGGATATCGGCCTGAAGGAGACGGGAATTCTGGTCAGCTGCTCGGATTATCATATCTTTTATAAGATGAAGATGACCAGAAGGCAGGCGATGGAGCATTATCTGGGCGTGGTCAGGGAGTGTCTTGAGACCGGCGTCGCGCCGAGATGCCATCTGGAGGATATTACCAGATCTGATATTTACGGATTCGTGATTCCGTTCTGCTTTGAGCTGATGAAGCTTGGGCAGGAGTATGGAATTCCGGTCAAGCTGCGCGCCTGTGATACGATGGGCTACGGTGTGAATTTCGCGGGAGCCGTGATTCCGCGTTCGGTTCAGGGAATTATCTACGGACTGATGACACATGCCGGCGCCCCTTCGGAGCAGATCGAATGGCACGGACATAATGATTTTTATAAGGCGGTTACAAATTCCACAACAGCCTGGCTGTACGGAGCGAGCGGTGTGAACTGTTCTTTGTTCGGAATCGGGGAGAGAACCGGAAATACGCCGCTTGAGGCCATGGTATTTGAATATGCGCAGCTGAAGGGCGGTCTGGACGGAATGGACACCACTGTGATAACGGAGCTTGCGGAGTATTACACGAAGGAGATCGGATATGAGATCCCGTCAAGAACTCCGTTTGTCGGCAGGAATTTTAATGTGACAAGAGCCGGAATTCATGCGGATGGACTCTTGAAAAATGAGGAAATTTATAATATATTTGATACAGAGAAATTTCTGAATCGTCCGGTTTTGGTTGCAGTATCCAATACTTCGGGACTGGCGGGAATTGCTCACTGGATTAATACCTATTACAGATTAAAGGGAGATTCGGCAATTGACAAATCTCACCCGCTTGTGGCAAAAATTAAGGAATGGGTTGACAGGCAGTATGATGAAGGGCGGATTACCGTGATTACGGATTCGGAGCTGCTTGAGCAGATTGCGCTGCATCATGAGGAATGCGGATTCACGGTTCCGGACATGGAGGGAGACTGTAAGCGGTAGAATATGAGAACAGGAGGGTAACGCATGAGTACAGAATGGAACGAGAAGATTGAACAGGCAAAGGAAGCCTTCGGACAGCTCTTAAAGGAGCAGCTTGAGAGAGTGGAGGTTATGAAGGCGCAGGGGGATTTTATCAATTATAAGGAATTAAAGCCTGTTATCATAGGAGTCTGCGGCGGAGACGGAATCGGACCCGCGATAACCGGGCAGGCGGAGAGAATCCTGAGGTTCCTGCTTAAGGACGAGCTCGCTGCCGGCAAGGTAGAATTCCGTGATATTGAAGGGCTTACCATAGAAAGAAGAGCGGCGGAAGGGAAGGCGATTCCGGACGATGTGCTTGCAGCTTTAAAAGAATGCCATGTAATCTTAAAAGGACCTACCACAACGCCGAGAAAGGGCGATCCGTGGCCGAATGTGGAGAGCGCGAACGTGGCAATGAGAAAGGCGCTGGATCTGTTCGCGAATGTCAGGCCCGTGCGTATCCCGGAGCAGGGGATTGACTGGACCTTCTACCGCGAGAATACGGAGGGCGCGTATGCTGTCGGCTCGAAGGGAGTTCATGTAACAGAGGATCTGGGAGTGGACTTCACGGTCGTCACCACACAGGGAACCGAGCGGATTATCCGCGCTGCCTTTGAATATGCCAGGGCGAATAAGAAGACCCGGGTAACGGCAGTGACCAAGGCAAATATTATTAAGACGACGGACGGTAAGTTCCTGGATATCTTCCGCGAAATTGCGAAGGAGTATCCGGAGATTACGGCGGATGACTGGTATATCGATATTATGACGGCGAAGCTTGTGGATGAGAAGAGAAGGAAGGATTTCCAGGTTGTCGTACTGCCGAATCTGTACGGTGATATTATTACCGATGAGGCAGCGGAATTCCAGGGCGGCGTCGGAACGGCGGGCAGCGCCAATATCGGCAAGCGTTATGCCATGTTCGAAGCGATTCACGGCTCCGCTCCGCGTATGGTGCAGGAGGGACGTGATATTTACGCGGATCCCTGCAGCATGATCCGCGCCGGCGCCATGCTTCTGAACCATATCGGATATACGAAGGAAGCCGATCAGCTCTACGCGGCTCTTGATATCTGCACCGTCACCGAGCGGAAGCTGGTCATGACCGGACGGGATACAGGAGCAACCGGGGCGCAGTTCGCTGACTACATTATGGAAACAATCGAGAAGATGAACTGACTATCAGCCGGAGAACAGAGCGGTCGGGCTTTGTTGTGAAGGAGGACAAGGTGGACGAGGTTAGTGATAAATATTCCCTGCGCGGACGGGTTTTCAGCCGCGTCAGGGAGGATATCTTATCCGGCAAATACAAGGACAGCGAAGAGCTGAAGGAGAATACCATCGCGGCGGAGCTCGGCGTAAGCCGGACTCCGGTGCGGGAGGCCTTGCGGCAGCTGGAGCTGGAGGGCCTGGTGAGCATTATACCGAACAAGGGCGCTTATGTGACGGGAATATCGGAGAAAGATATCCATGATATCTACATTATCCGTTCCTATCTGGAGGGACTCTGTGCCAGGTGGGCCTGCGAGCATATAACGGAAGAGCAGATAGAGGCAATGGAGGAGACGATTTACCTGTCGGACTTTCATGCCAGGAAGGGGCATAACGAACAGCTTGTGGAGCTGGACAACCGGTTCCATGAACTAATCTATGAAGCCTCGAACAGTAAAATACTGAATCATGTGCTGTCCGACTTTCATCAGTATGTTGAGAGAGTGCGGAAAATTACGCTATCGAGCAGTGAACGGGCGGCCGAGTCGAATGAGGAACACAGGCTTATACTTGACGCAATCAGGAACCGGGACGGCGACAAGGCGGAGACGCTGGCGCATGAGCATATTGTTAAGACAATACAGAATATTAACAGACAGGGGCTGTAAGGCTTCCTGTCTGTTGTGCGTTAGATGGAAAGCGGATGCTTTACAGATATCTATGAATGGCGTATAATTAAACTATAAATCGTTGGGATTGGATGAACGTGAGAGGAGGGTTCATTATGAGATTTTTTTCAAGATGTCGGATTCTGTATCGTATTGCAGCGGTTATCTGCTTTTTTGAGACAATGTGGGTAGTTGTATATGCTGTTTCCAGAGCTTTGAATATCTTGATTCTGCTTCCTTACATGCTGTCGCTTCTGTATATGATTACGCTCAGGAGCATTGTCAAGGACGGGCAGGAAGATATGGAAGCGCTCAGGAAAGTGATGGATCATCTGAAGAATGAGGAAGAGGGAGAGAAAGAAAAAGCATCATAAAGGAAGGAGAATCCCTTGGGAAAGGGAGACCTTTTGTTTCAGGCCGTTCGAAAAAGAACGGCTTTTTTGTCCTCAGAAAGATTCCACAGCAGATTCCCGGACGCTTCGTTCCGTATCCGAAGAAAAATGGAAAATTAAAAAAGAAACCTGTTGACAAACGCCCGGAGTTCTTATATATTATAGGTGTAAGGTAGTTAGTTACTCAACTAACAAACCGACAAGCAAAGGAGTGATATCATTGAACATTAATCCAAATCTAGATAAGCCAATATTCGTCCAGATTGCGGAACAGCTGGAGGATTCTATATTCACGGGGGTATTTCCGGAGGAAACCAAGATTCCTTCCACGAATGAAATATCAGCTCTGCTGAATATCAATCCCCATACAATTCTGAAAGGCATGAACCTGCTTGTGGACGATGATATTATCTATAAGAAAAGAGGTCTGGGTATGTTTGTGAAGGAAGGAGCCGTCGAAAAGATTCGAAAGAAACGGCAGGGACAATTTTATCGTCAGTTCATAGCGGCGATGATTGAGGAAGCAAATAAACTGCATATGACAAAGGAAGAGATTATTTCCATGATAGAAAGGGGTTATGAAGATGAATGCAATTCAAATTAAGGATGTCACGAAGCAGTACGGGAATGTTACGGCGCTTGACCATATCTCCCTGACCTTTGAATACGGGAAGATATATGGTTTTCTGGGAAGGAACGGCGCCGGGAAGTCTACGCTTATCAATATTATCGCGAACCGTATTTTTGCAGATTCCGGAGAGATCCTGATTGACGGCATCCCGGCGAAGGAAGACATGAGGGTTCATGAAAAGATTTTCTGCATGAGTGAATCGGATTTGTATGATACGGGGTTAAAGGTGAAAGAGCACTTCAAATGGATCAACCGCTTCTATGACAGCTTTGATATAGAGAAAGCGTTCATGATTGCGGAGAAATTCGGTCTGGATACGAACAAAAAGTTTAAGGCATTGTCCAGGGGCTATCAGTCCGTTTTCAAGCTCATAGCCGCTCTGGCGCTTCAGGTGCCGTATGTTATTTTTGACGAGCCTGTCCTGGGCCTGGATGCGAACCACAGAGAGCTGTTTTATGAATTATTATTAAAGGATTACGAAAAGAATGAACGAACCATAATAATCGCGACACATCTGATTGAAGAGGTGGCAAATCTCATTGAGGAGGTTGTCCTGATTGATCAGGGGAAGGTATTGCTGCAGGATAACGTGGAGGCATTGCTCGAGATGGGATACAGCGTCTCCGGTTTGGCACAGGAGGTGGATTCTTATTGTAAAGATAAGAACATCATCGGGTATGATGAGCTGGGAAGCCTGAAAGTTGCCTATGTGCTGGGAGAGAAGGCACAGCTTCCAAGGGATGGCCATTTACAGATTTCAGCCATGAGCTTACAGAAGCTGTTCGTTAAATTAACAGAGAAAGGCGGGAACTGATATGACAAAGTTAAAATCGATGATTCAGTATGAATGTATGACT
>DVNP01000017.1 GCA_018714285.1 Candidatus Caccomorpha excrementavium
ATACGGGAAGCAGATTCTGTGTATCTATGAGCTTCAGCAGCCGGGGTATCATGATCTGGAGGAGATTAATACATATTACGGGCACGGTCTTGAGGTTCTGTGGCAGTCTGCAGAACGTTTGGAACGGCAGTTCGGGTATGAGAAGCTGGAATTCGCATATCATTATTATTCTCCTCTGAAGGAGATGCTGGAGGAGCGGGAGCAAACCGGAACAGACTGACAGAATACGGGCTCGAAAGGGCATATTGCAGATGATATGCCCTTTTCGCGCTTCAGCTATGATATAGATTTGCAGCGTCCCGGTACATTTCCTGAAAATGCTTTCTCAGTCTTTCTGGTTCAAGAACCTCCGCATCTGCGCCGAACTTGAAGAAATAGAACTGAGCCTGAGTCTCCGTACAGTTAAACACATAGATATTCGGTTCCTGTATCTCCGAAACAGCAGGTCTGAGATGTATGTACCGGTTATATCGATAAACGCCTGCCTCTGTCAGCCGGATTCGGATCCTGGTTTCTTCACCGACCATGAACTGTACGCCGCGGCGTTCGATTTTCTGCTCCAGGAACGCTTCCTCCTTTGCCGTTATTTTTCCGTTGTCAGTTTTCATCTTAACCGTCTGCAGCGCCGCGATTTTAAAGGAGCACGGTATCTTCTGCTCTTTTGAGCGGATATCCGAATAACTGAATCCCACCAGATAATTTGTGGTGGCCAGCGGATCCTGAAGAATCTTATATGGATATACATAATATATTTTTTTACTTCCGGTTATGATATGCAGCTGCTTTTTCTCTTTGATTGCCTTTTCTATGATGCTAATACGCTCTTTATAATAGATTCGTTCTCTCTCAACATAGGGTAATCTGGCGTATTCTTCAATCACAGATTTTATATATTGTCCGCAATTTTTATAGTAGTCATTTTCATTACAATCTGGCTCATCACAATCTGACTTATCACCTGTTAAATATTCAAAATTTTTTTTGTTTAAATAGAACTTAAAGTAGTTCCCCTTTTCGTATTGTGCTGCCTTATTTATAAGCATATTCTTTTTTCGCTCAACAAACGTGTCAATGATCGCCTTCTTTGTCTTATCCTCTGTTTTAATTTTGGAAAAAATATCGTCTAATTCACTGCGATAACGGCCTAAAACAAGAGAAATAGATGCTTCGGCATCCAAGCGATAGTGATCAAATATCAAATTAAGAAAGTTCGTTATTTTTTGATTGTCGAATAAAAGCATATCGCTGTGAATTACGTCATATGCGTATACACTCAGGTTCAGATGCTGTTTTTGGTCTCCAACCCTGTCTGCATGATTATTATGAAATGCCATTCCATCGCCTCCTTGTGATGATTGTAGCACAGCTAATTTAAAATGTCCAGAGACACGGAACAAAATATTTGGGAAAAATGGGGAAAATACGTCTAAAACGGAACAAAACTTTTTTTTCTGTGTGTATTTTTTGGTTCCGAATTGTATGATACAATGAATCCATCAAATTCATCAGGCAGTGGCGGATACAGACCTTGAAGCATATCAAAGGTCGGAGATAAAGGAGGGATACGATGATAGAAATTATAGGTGTTATTCTGACAGCAGTGGGCGAGATTCTGGAGATTATATTAGAATCAGAATCAGAATCGTAAAGGATTCTGAGGTGAAGGAGATGAGAGAGAAGACGGCGGGAAAATCAGAATTTTGTTGAAGAGGTCAGTGAAATCAGATTAGAACATCGGATTCAGAATGGAGGAAACAATTATGAAGGAGTTAAGAAAGATTCGTTGGTTCGGGTATTCCGGTATAAAAAACGCAGTCAGGAAGTACAGCTGTCTGGGACTGATGTTCTGTGCGGCGTTTCTGACAGGACTTATGACGGGGGCTGTTCCTGCAGCTGCGGCCAGGACTGTACAGATTACATATTCCGGTCAGACGGTGGATTCATTCAATGGTGTGGAAGCGAAGTATATCCCGGGGACAGGGAATTCCAATTCGGGTACATACAGCTGCGCGGGTTATGTGAAAGCTTATTATAAGGCTATCTATGGCCTGGATGTGTATAACCTTCTTACAGGAAAGACGCCGCAGGCGTCCGGGCACAGCTTCAGCAGGATTGCTTCAGGATTCCAGGCAGGCGATATTGTATACCACACCAATAGCGCAGGCAGTGGCCACTGGGCAATTGCCAAGGCGGTGAACGGTTCGCAAATCACATTAATAGAGCAGAATTACAAATGGAAATCCGGAGGCAAGACCTATGCTTCCGTGGAGCGTGTTGTGTCGCCCGGTTCTACGGCAAATCTGGCAGTCTACCGTCTGGACGGAGCCGGCGCTCAGACGAATCAGGAGCAGCAGGATGATATCCTGTCGTCTCCGGTAGCCGAGATGCTTTTTGATGCGACATACTATGCGAACTGTTATTCCGATCTTAGGAATGCATTTGGCGCTGATGAGACAGCTCTCAGAAATCATTATATAAGCTGCGGGATCAAAGAAGGAAGAACCGCCTCTCCGCTCTTCGATCCCAAGTGGTATCTGGCCAATAACAGCGATGTTGCGGACGCATTCGGCGCGTCCAACTATGAAATGGCCTTTACTCACTTCTGCACATTTGGCTTGTCGGAAGGAAGGCAGGGTTCCCCAGTGTTTGATGTTAAATATTACCTTGATTCGTATTCCGATCTGAAAAATGCGTTCGGAACGGATTATATATCGGCTGCCAGACATTTTCTTACCAACGGTATTTCCGAATTGCGTCAGGGCAGCAGTCAGTTCTCTCTTAAGGTGTATTCGGAATCTAATCCGGATGTCGCCAGAACATTCTCAAATCCGCGGGATCGGATCTGCCACTTCATAGAATACGTATATTATGGAACTGAAAAGCACCGTATTTATATATAATTAAGAACAGGAGGTATAGAATTATGTTATTGTCATTTGCAATTGCGGCAGCAACTACAAAGACGCTTTTTACTGTAGCTAAGGTTATGGTTGTGGCAGGAACCTGCATGAAAATGATTGGCCCCTTACTGGACGAAAAACCTCAGGAAACAGAGGATGAAAAGGATGAAGAGGATGTTAGATAAAGATGTGAGGGTTTGCAGTACCTGCCCGAAAAAACAGAATGCAGGCAAAAAAACAGGATTCATCAGTTTATAAGCCGGATTCTCTATTCTATCGGAGTCCTGCGCATTGTATGATAGGCACAGTACAATGCGCAGGATTTCTGCGCGGAAATGGAGAATGGCTATGGAACAGATTGCAAAAGGGGTATGGAAAGCGGTTCTCGGAGAGCCGGAGGAGCTTACGCCCGTATATTTCCGGGAGGGAAGCATCCGTTCGGAGGCGCTCGAGAGCATGGGGGAAGCGAATCTGCCGGAGGCGTTAAGCCGCCTGCATTATGAGGTAACGGTCCGGGGAATTACTGTTACGATTTCGATGAGTACGACAGAGGATATATATGGATTCGGACTTCAGCTGAAGAGCCTGAATCAGGCGGGAAGGAAGCGCAGAATCCGGGTGAATTCGGATCCGCCGGCCGATACGGGGGAGAGCCATGCGCCGGCGCCGTTTTATGTATCATCTGCCGGTTACGGGCTGTTTGCCGATACGTTCCGTTATGCGGACTTCTATATGGGTACCAGCGTGCGGAAGGGAGTGTCGGCGGATAAAAGGGAAGTGAATCAGAAGCATGAGGAATTCTCGGAATCGGCGCTGTACGCGTTTAAGAGGACGTCCGAGGAGCGGGAAATTATCATCGATATTCCTGGGGCAAAGGGAATTACGCTGTATTTTTTCGCAGGAAATATCAGTGAAGCAGTCAGGAGGTATAATCTGTTCTCGGGCGGAGGCTGTCTGATGCCGATGTGGGGGCTAGGCGTGTGGTATCGAATCTACGGGGGAAGTGATCAGGTAAAGGCTCTGTCCCTTGCGGAGGAATTCCGCAGGGAGCAGATTCCGGTCAGTGTTCTCGGACTGGAGCCGGGATGGCATTCTCACAGCTATTCCTGTACCTATCAGTGGTCCTCAATGTTCCCGGATCCTGATAGAATGACAGGAGAGCTGAGAAGCAAGGGATATCAGGTGAATCTCTGGGAGCATGCGTTCGTCTATCCTGCGGCAGAGTTCTATGACGATCTGCTTCCTTACAGCGGAAGCTATGAGGTATGGAACGGCCTTGTTCCGGATTTTGCGGATCCGTCGGCCTGTGAGATATTCGGAGGGTATCATGAGAAAAACTTCATAGAGAAGGGAATCGGCGGGTTCAAGCTGGACGAGTGTGATAATTCGGATTATAATCCGTCGAACTGGTCCTTTCCGGACAGTACAAGCTTTCCGTCGGGAATGGACGGCGAGCAGATGCACAATGCGATCGGCGTTCTGTATCAGAAGCTGCTGAATCGCCTGTACCGGAAGCATGGAAAGCGGACGGCTTCCCAGGTTCGTTCTTCCGGCGCGCTGGTGGCGCCGTATCCGTTCTTTCTCTATTCCGATCTCTACGGGCACAGGGATTTTATCCGGGGAATGGCTTCTGCGGGATTTAGCGGACTTCTCTGGTCGCCGGAGGTCAGAAGCTGTGTAAGCGGCGAGGATCTGCTGAGGCGTGTGGAGACGGTTGTGTTCTCTCCGCAGGCTCTTTTGAACTGCTGGAGAATCCCGAATCCGCCGTGGAAGCAGGTGGATACCGCAAAGAATCTCGCGGATGAGTGGATGGAGAATTCCGAATATTATACAGAGGTATGCAGGAGATATCTGTCTCTGCGGATGAGTCTTCTGCCGTATCTGTACAGCGCATATATGGAATATTATCTGACCGGGCGTCCGCCGGTGCGCGCTCTTGTTATGGATTATGAGAAGGAGGAGCGCGCCGCACAAATCGATTCGGAGTATCTGTTCGGAGACAGTCTTCTGGTCTGTCCGCTGACGCTGGAGGACGGAACGGAGAGGACGATCTGGCTGCCGGAAGGGAGATGGCATTCGTTCTTTACCGGAGAGATTCTGGAAGGCGGACGGGAGTATACCATACATGCGGATTATGATGAAATCCCTGTCTATGTGAAGGACGGCGCGCTCCTTCCGCTTGCACAGCCGGTTCCCTATGTGGATGAGAATACGGTATTTCAGGTTCGGATTCGTTCTTACGGCAGCGGCGAGGGAAGCTTTATCCTGTATGAGGATGATTTTACCGGTCTTGCGGCAGAGAAGGGAGATTATAATACTCTGACTGTGACAAGAGATCAGGCCGGAAAAATCACATGGAAGAGAGAAGGAAAGGAACCGGAACGGTATCAAATTGCCGGGCTATGGAAGGAAGGAGCGGCAGATGGAGAAATGTGAGAAGGAACACGGGAGCATACAGGGGAAAGAACTCTGGAAAGCGGATCTGGGGAACGGATTTTACCGGAATCCGATTCTGTATACGGATTACAGTGATCCGGACGTGATTCGGGTCGGAGAGGATTATTATCTGATTGCTTCAAGCTTTACCTATTTTCCCGGAGTACCGGTGCTTCATTCAAAGGATCTGGTTAACTGGGAGAAAATTAATTACTGTGTCCGCAGCCTTCCTTTTGAACGCTACCGGAGGCCGGCGCACGGTTCCGGTACCTGGGCGCCAGCCCTGCGGTATCATGACGGGATATTCTATGCGTTTATTCCCCTGCCAGATGAGGGAATCTTTGTAACGACCGCGAAGGATCCGGCGGGGGAATGGAGCGGGCTGCGCTGCATTATGGAAGGGAAAGGCTTTATTGATCCGTGCCCGTTCTGGGACGAGGACGGACGGGCATATCTGGCATTTGCCTACGCGAACAGCCGCAGCGGGATCCACAGCCGGATCAGTATCTGTGAAATGGATCACAAGGCGGAGCGGATACTGACCGCTCCGGTTATGGTCTACGACGGAACGCAGACCAATCCGACGATCGAGGGGCCGAAGCTGTATAAGCGGAACGGCCTGTATTATATCTTCGCTCCGGCAGGAGGCGTAGAAAAGGGATGGCAGACTGTTTTGCGTTCCGGACAGATCTATGGCCCGTATGAGGCGAGAGTGGTTCTTCATCAGGGAAATACGGAGGTGAATGGACCGCATCAGGGAGCGTATGTGGACGCGCCGGACAGTTCGGAGTGGTTCCTGCATTTTCAGGACGCGGGTGTGTTTGGAAGAATTCTTCATCTTCAGCCGCTGTGCTGGCAGGATGACTGGCCGTTCATCGGACAGGAGCAGAACGGGGATGGAATCGGCGAGCCGGTCAGGACATGGAGAATGCCCGTGATATCGGAAGAAGGCAGGAAATATTCTGTGGCGGCGGATGATGATTTTCATTCTTCTGATTTGAGTCTGGCATGGCAGTGGCAGGCGAATCCGGATCCTTCATGGTATTCTCTCACGCTGCGAAAGGGATCGCTCGCGTTATATTGCGCCGCTCGTCCGGATCAGAAGGAGAGCCTGCTCTGGTATGCGCCGAATGCCTGTACGCAGCAGCTTCAGGCGCCGGAATTCGATGCATATGTTGCCCTGTCGCTGCATGGAAGAGAGGAAGGAGATTTTGCCGGCGCGGGGATCCTGGGGTATGAGTACAGCTATGCGGGAATATGCCGGAAGAAGGGAAAGCTTTGTCTGATTGTAAGAATCGGTAAGGTTAAGAACTTTGACCCGCTTGGACGCCAGGATCGACAGGGAACGGTTGAGGAAGAGACGGCGGCTGAGTTCATTCCGGAAATCGAAGAAGGAAATCGGATTATGCTGCGGCTGAGGGTGAGAAACGGCGTCTGTTCCTATGCTTATCTTCTGGGTAACGGAGGTTATACGGAGCTTCCGGGAAGCTTTCCGCTTGCGAAGGCAGTCTGGACCGGAGCAAAGTTCACTCTGTATGCGTGCAATCTCCTGAACCGCGCTTCCGGAGGTTACGGTCTGTATGAGAGCGTGCGGTTTGAACCGGCTGCCGGTGACGGAAGGGAGAATTCTTATGATCTATAATCCAATTGAATACGGCGCCGTAGCTGACGGCCGGACGGTTTCAACAAAGGCAGTCCAGGCGGCGATTGATGATTGTTATAAGGCGGGCGGCGGAACGGTTCTGCTGACAGGAGGCAGATTTGTATCCGGTACGCTCTATCTGAAATCCGGTATCCGGCTGGTGATTGATCGGACGGCAGAGCTTGTGATGTCCGGAAATATCGGGGATTATGGAGAGGATACGCATTATAACAGGTATGTGAATGAAACGGAGATGGATCGCTGTTTTCTCTTTGCGCAGGATGCGGAACAGATTGAGATCTGCGGCGGCGGTCTGATTGCCGGGAATGCGCAGGCCTTCCCGAACCCTGGCAGCCCGTACCGGCCTATGATGATGCGGTTTCTGCGCTGCCGGGGAATTCACATCCGGGATCTGCGGCTGTATGATTCTCCCGCGTGGACGACGGCATTTCTTGACAGTGAGGATATCTGGGCGCAGGATCTGGATATTCGCAACGATAAGAGATACAACGGGGACGGCCTGGACTTTGACGGATGCCGGAATGTGTATGTGACCCGGTGCAAACTGTACGGAACGGATGACAATCTGTGCCTGCAGGCAGGCGAGAACGGCGTGACAGAGAATGTGCATATTTCGGATACCCGATTCTCTTCCGTCTGCGCCGGAATCCGGATTGGACTGCGTTCTATGGGAACCATCTCTAATGTCGTGATTGCGAACTGTACGTTTGAGAATGTATGGCGTGAGGGAGTGAAGATTGAGTGTACGGAGGGCGGAACGATCTCCCGTATTATTGCATGCGGACTGGTAATGAAGAATGTGTCAAGGCCTGTCTTCGTATTGCTGAATAATCGGCTGGACAGAATCGGTTCGTCGATAGAGCTGAAGGAAATGCCGGCAATCGGAACGCTGGAACAGGTTCAGTTTAACGGAATTCTGGTGGAGGATACGGAGGAAATGGAACGGACGCATCTGCGGTTCGGGAAGGATGTAATGGGAAGTCCCGTATTCTCCGGGATTCGGATTGACGCTAACCGGAACCGTCCGATTCGTGATCTGTCTGTGATCGGGTTGTCCTATCTTGCCGTGGGCGGAGTGAAGAAGAAGGAGATACCGGAGGAGTATCCGGAAGTTCCGGATCTGCGCGCGGAACAGGCGAGGCTGCGGGACGGAATTCCTTTTATATCCGAGAATTATTATCCGGACTGGAGCAGAGCGGCATTCATGGATATCAGAGGAGTGGACGGTCTGATCCTTTCGGACATAAATCTCCGGCTACGCAGGCCGGATGAGAGACCTCCCTTTGTGATAGAGGAATGCAGGGTGAAAAAGCAGGAGATATGGGTCGAGGGATAAGAAAATAATTGCGGAAACAGCCGCGCAGAGGGCGGGAATAACGGTTTCGTTACGCCTCTGCGCGGTCTCTTTTGAGCCGTGCTGATTCAGTGCATAAACAGCCGCAGCAGTTTTAAGTGATCTTTAAACGGAGGATATCGCAGAGGAATATCGATTGCGTTCGATTTTCTTATTACGCTTTTTCTGTGCGAAAATGTCAGAAAGCTTTCGTAGCCGTGATATTGTCCCATTCCGCTTTCACCGACCCCGCCGAACATCAGATTCGGATTGGAAAGATGGATAATCGTGTCATTGATGCAGCCTCCTCCGAAGGACGCGGTTCTCAGAGCGTAGGCTTCCCTGCGTTTGTCCGTCGTAAAGTAATAGAAGGCAAGCGGTTTCGGACGGCTGTTAATCAGGGCAATGGCGCTCTTAAGCCGATCATATTCCAGAACAGGCAGCAGCGGACCGAAGATTTCCTCCTGCATGATCGGGCTGTCCCAGTCCGTAACGGTAAGAAGGGTAGGCGCAATCCGCAGCGAGGCAGGATCATGCTGTCCGCCTTCAATGACAGTTCCGCTGTCTAACAGCTCAAGCAGGCGGCGGTAGTGCTTCTCGCTGATGATTCGAGGATAATCCTGACAGGCCAGGGGATCGGCTCCGTAGAAACTATGGATATATTTCGCCAACGCGTGGATCAGTTGTGTTTTGATGCTTCGTTCTGCCAGAATATAATCCGGCGCAACGCAGGTTTGTCCGGCATTGAGGAACTTCCCCCACACGATACGCTTCGCGGCAAGGTCAATATCCGCGGTGGAATCGACAAGGCACGGGCTCTTGCCGCCTAATTCAAGGGTTACAGGAGTCAGGTGCTTAGAAGCCGCTTCCATGACGACTTTACCGACGGGGACGCTTCCCGTGAAGAAGATGTAATCGAACTTCTGATCAAGCAGAGCCTGATTTGCCGTCCTGCCTCCGCGGATTACGGAGATATAGCCTCTGTGATAGGCCCCGGATAAAAGGCGTTCCAGGAGCGCCGCTGTGTGAGGGGAATATTCGGAAGGCTTCAGGACAGAGCAGTTGCCGGCCGCAATCGCGCCCACAAGGGGAGAGAGCGTGAGCTGAACCGGATAATTCCATGGGGACATAATCAGGACAACGCCGTAGGGTTCCGTATAGATCCGGCTGGAGGACAAAAAATGCATGATCGGAGTTCTGATGCGTTTTGGCTTTGTCCATTCCGCAAGATGCTTCAGCGCGTAATCAATTTCCCCGAGAACCATTCCAATCTCGGTCTCATAAGCTTCAAAAGGGGATTTGTTCAGGTCGGACTTCAGAGCCGCGAGAATATCATATTCGTTTTCCTTCAGAAGCGCCTTAAGCTTCTTCAGCTGGGTGATACGGAAGGTGAGATCCTTTGTCCGTCCGGTGTTATAGAAGGAACGCTGTGCCTGAAGAATTGTCTGGATGTCGCTCATGGATTGATGCCTCCTTTGATGGATTTATTTGTATTTTACTATAATCATACCCGGTTTTCAACAGAACTTTCTTTCTGCGCAGGAAGAGAGAGCGGAAAATGGGAGAATTTGAACGGGAACAAAACGAACCGGGAAAATGTGCTTGACTTTTTCGGATAATATTATTATAATATATTGTGCCTGAAGCGGATAAGCAGTTTAAGCGTTCTGATTTTGAAGCGGAATCCTTTGTCTGCCGATCGTTTCTTCTACAGGTAATTTCTGTTTTACCTTTGTCCTCGTAGCTCAGTTGGATAGAGCGACCGCCTCCTAAGGTTGCGTTACAACTATCAACTGAGGAAAAAAGTTGGCCGTCAAAAAGTAAATATTGTATAGATGTCTCTGTAGCTCAGCAGGATAGAGCGTTCGCCTCCTAAGCGAAAGGCCGCGCGTTCGAATCGCGCTAGGGACGCCAGCGCACAACGCCCGAAACCCTTGTAAATCAAGGATTTCGGGCTTTTCTTATACCCGGAAAGATTTGAACTTTGGGCCAAAACCCGATTAGCAAATTGTGAACTTGCTAATCGGGGCCAAAATCAT
>DVNP01000158.1 GCA_018714285.1 Candidatus Caccomorpha excrementavium
GTGATCTCGCCGTTCACGACCTTAACCGCGCCGATTTCGATGATATGATCCTTTACCGGACCGAATCAGGTTGTTTCGATATCGAACACCACACAGGGAGCATCCAGGGACTGCCCCTGATCTCCCGTTACAATATCCTTCACGTCGTCCACCAGGTAAGCTTCCATTCCGTAGATGACCTTGAATTCCTTCGCCCTCTTCTGCATCTCTTCGTCATCCTTATAATCCTTCGGATTAATCGCGTGAGACGCGTCCGGGAAGGACTGCACCACTCCGTGATCCGTGATGGCAATCGCCTTATGCCCCCATTTGAACGCAGTTTTGACCAGGGTCTTCGCATCGACCACCGCATCCATATCGCTCATCATCGTATGAGCATGAAGCTCAACTCTCTTGTGCTCGCTGCGATCCGTCCGCCTGACCGTGAAATCGCCGATTGACTTTATCCCTGTAACCGATCCGACAGACAGCTCATGATCATACCGATCCAGCAGCGCCATCCCTTTCAGCCTGACAAATGCGCCCGGCTTTATCACACTTTTTATCTGACCCGCCTGCTCGGTCTTCGCGAATATCTTCACAAGAATCGTATCCGTAAAATCCGTGACCGCAAAAATCATCAGCGTTTTCTCTCCGCTCTTCAGCTCTCTGTCCTCAAAGCTCAGAATCTTGCCTTGAATCACGACTTCCCCGATCTCATCCTGTATCTCCGAGATCGGAATCGGCTCCCCTTCAAAATTCCTGCCATAGATAACGCTCGGATCATCCGGAAGCTTTTTCCTTGAGAACTTCCGGTCTCCGAACGTCCCGCTGCCGGAATCGGACGGTGCTCCCTTCTGCTCCCGGGCCTGTCCGCCGCTCTTTTGCGCTCCGGATCCGGCTTTGCCTGCCGCGGCTTTATCCGGGAAGCCTCCTTCCCTGCCGGCGCGCGCAGGGCCGGCCTGACCGTTCCCTCCTGCGGATACGGACGCGGTACCTCCTGCCTGCCCGTACGAACCGATCTCCCGGCGCGCGGAATTCTTCAGCTCATCGCTTCTGACGAATTCATAGTCCGGTTCCTGATTCTCTTCCTCAACCTTATAATACCGGGGACGAACCTGAATCATAAAGCCATACCTCTGCTGATACATGGACTCGAGAAACGCGCACAGCTGCGCCCCCTTATTCCGTCCGATAAAACTGTCCCTCAGATCCAGATACATCACATTGGACTCAAAGGAAATCTTCGCGGACTTCAGCAGGGTATATTCAATGGCTCCCTGCTCCATCACCTCTTCCAGTATACTGCCTTCATACAATCTCCAGATTGTCTCCGGATTATACTGGGCGGACAGGGAATACTTTGCTTCCAGAGAAACCGTATTCCCGATTTCCGAAAAAAGCTGCTTTTGCAGCTGATACTCCATACGTTTGATATCTTTATGTTCAATCGGCCTTGTTCCCGCTATGTATACGGTGACCGCCGCGCTTTTACGCGAGGCGGCCACCTTAATTACCTCAGTATTCTCATAAATTCCCGCCAGCTCTGCATCAACCCGTATATGGTCAAATACCTCAAAGAACTGCATAGCGATCCAACTCCTCCTTCAAAGCGGCAAGAAGCCCCTCTTCCGGCACCTTGCGGATAATCTCCCCCTTCCTGATTACGATTCCTTCTCCCATGCCGCCCGCAATCCCCAGATCCGCTTCCCTTGCTTCTCCAGGGCCGTTCACGGCGCATCCCATGACGGCAACCTTAATGTCCAGGTCATAATGCTTTACCAGCTCCTCAACCTGACCTGCAAGCCCAATCAGATCGATTCTCGTTCTTCCGCAAGTCGGACAGGACACCACTTCGATTCCGCCCTTCCGAAGGCCCAGGCTCTTGAGGATGAGCTTTGCGGAACGAACCTCCAGAGCCGGATCCCCGGTTAAGGATACCCGTATGGTATCTCCGATACCCTGATAGAGAATACAGCCAAGGCCCACGGCGGACTTCACATTCCCGGCATACACGGTGCCGGCCTCGGTAATTCCGACATGGAGCGGGTATCCGGTCCGATCCGCAATCAGCTCATGGGCACGGATACACATCAGAACATCCGATGCCTTGATGCTGATCACAAGATTGTGATACCCAAGCGCTTCGATCCGCGCCGTTTTGGCAAGAGCGCTCTCTACCAGTCCCTCGGCGGTTACCGCGCCGTACTTTGCCAGAATCTCTTTCTCCAGAGAACCGCTGTTCACACCCACACGGATTGGTATGTTCCTCTCCTTTGCGGCCGCGACAACAGCTCCCAGTCTGTCATCTCCTCCGATATTCCCGGGATTGATGCGAATCTTATCCGCGCCGTTTTGAATCGCCGCTATTGCAAGCCGGTAATCAAAATGAATATCCGCGACAAGCGGGATGTGAATCCGTTCCTTAATCTCCCGCAGAGCCGCGGCCGCTTCCATAGTCGGAACCGCGCATCGGATAATCTCGCAGCCCTCGCGCTCAAGCGCAAGAATCTGCTCGCTTGTTGCCTTCACATCCTCTGTCTTCGTATTCGTCATGGACTGTATCAGGATCGGACTTCCTCCTCCAATTACCCGATCTCCGATTCTAATCTTCTTTGTATGGTCACGGTACATCCGCGTTCCTCCTAGAATAATCTGAAAATATCATTGAAAAATACAACTACCATTAATGCCATCAGCGCAATCAGTCCAATCATATGGATAAAGCCTTCCTTCTCCCTGGCAATCGGCTTACCGCGCAGCGCTTCCAGGAAGAGGAAGACAAGCCTTCCTCCGTCAAGTGCCGGAATCGGAAGAAGATTCACCACTCCCAGATTTGCCGACAGCAGAATCGTCAGATAAGCCATATTCAGCACAACATATAAGGTTCCGTCCGATCGGCTCGCCTCATAGGTTGTTCCAATCATATCCACAATTCCCACCGGACCCGCCATATCATCCAGCGATACGCCGCCGGTGAACAGCATTCCGAGGCTCTTTACCGTATATTCAATCCAATACCCCACTTCAACCGCGCTGTACCGGATCGTACCGAGAACGTCGGTCCTCTGCCTAGCCAGATTATATGAGAAGCCTGCCGAATAATAGCTCTGATAGAACTTCGGGGTAACGCTTACCGTAGATTCCTCCCCATCCCGCACATAAGTAATGTCTATTGTCTGCCCGGTCAGAGGATTCGCCTGGAAATACTGTGACATTTCGCTGCCGGACGCAATCTCTGTTCCGTCAATCGCGGTAATGATATCCCCTGTCCGAAGTCCCGCCTGATATAACGGATAGTCGGTCTGTTCCTCGGCAATCTCGATCACAGCCGGCGTCTGATCCGCCATATAGGAAATTCCGAGCATATATTGCTCCACCACGGCCGGCTGCAGCACAGCCGTATACCGCTCTCCGTCCCGTTCATATACGATCTCAAGCGGAGACTCGCCAAGCGGATGAAACCGGAAATAATCATCCACCTCGCGTCCGACCGCAACGGAAGAGTTCCCGATCTTAACAATCCGATCTCCTGCCTGAAGTCCCGCTTCCGCAGCCGGCCCGCCGGCCGTTACTCCGGTTACGACGGCCGGATCATATCCGACCACTCCCACAATCAGCAATGACAGCAGAAACGCAAGTATAAAATTAAAGATCGGCCCTGCGGCAATGACAGAGATCCTTGCCCATACCGGCTTTGAATTAAATGCCTTCTCGTCTTCCGAATCCTCGTCTTCTCCGAGCATCATGCACGATCCTCCGAGAGGAAGAATCTTCAGAGAATATCTGGTATGATTCTTCTCAAAGCTTGCAATCCTCGGTCCCATACCCACAGAGAATTCGGTAACGGCGATTCCGTTCCTCTTTGCAAGCAAAAAATGTCCCAGCTCATGTATCACAATAATGAGACTGAAAATCAGTAATGCAATTATAATTGCCATTTGCTAGTCCTGTTCCTTTCTGTAACGACACTTCTCTTCTATGAAATCATATGTGTCTCTTTCAATGTTCAGAATCTCGTCAATATCCGGATCCCTGACAGGTCTGTGCGCGCGCATCGCTTCCTCAATCAGCTCCGTGATCGTAAGGAATCCTATCCTGCCCTCAAGAAATAATGCAACGGCCCTCTCATTGGCCGCATTATACACGGTCGGCATGCTTCCTCCTGTCCGGATTGCTTCATACGCGAGAGCAAGTCCGCAAAACGTATCCATATCCGGCTTCTCAAAGGTAATACTTCCCAGAGTAAGAAAGTCAAGGCGTCTTCCCGGCAGATACCGTCTCTGCGGATAATACAGCGCATACTGAATCGGGAGCTTCATATCCGGCGTACCAAGCTGAGCAATCACGCTGCCGTCCGTATACTCCACCATAGAATGTACAATGCTCTGTGGCTGCACCACAACCTGTATCCGCTCTGCTTCCACATGAAACAGCCATGTCGCCTCCATAACCTCAAGCCCCTTATTCACCATGGTAGCGGAATCTATGGTAATCTTGCGCCCCATAGCCCAGTTCGGATGCTTTAAGGCGTCTTTTGCTCTGACCTCCTTAAGCTCCTCTCTTTTTCTGCCGCGGAACGGACCGCCGGATGCCGTCAGCCAGATTCTGGACAGATCCTGCGCCCTCTCGCCGTTCAGCGCCTGAAAAATCGCGGAATGCTCGCTGTCAACCGGAAGCAGCCTCACTTTGCATTGTTTCACAAGAGGCATAATAATATGCCCCGCCGTGACCAGCGTCTCCTTATTGGCAAGCGCAATATCTTTTCCTGCCTGGATTGCCGCTATCGTCGGCCGGATCCCGATCATGCCGACGACTGCCGCAACGACCATCTCCGTCTCCGCAAGGACGGCACATTCAATCAGTCCGTCCATTCCGCTGACGATCCGGACAGAACAGTCGGCCGTCCGTACTCTCAGCTCCTTCGCTCCCTTCTCATCGAATACACAGACCATCTTCGGGTGAAATTCTCTGATCTGCTCTTCCAACCGTTCGATATTGCTTCCGGCAGCAAGAGCCGTAATTGTCATATCCTGATTCATCCTGACAACCTCAAGCGTCTGCATTCCGATTGAGCCCGTAGAACCAAGAACAGCCACCTTCTTCACATCAATCCCCTTGCCTTTCTTCCTCTATAAACGGCCGGCGCGCCTTCCCGGTCCGCAGGCCATGAATAACGGTGCATGACCGCATATTCTGCGTACCCATGCACCGTTATTCTATCATATCTTCATCATTACCGCAAGCATATA
>DVNP01000018.1 GCA_018714285.1 Candidatus Caccomorpha excrementavium
GATCTCACGGAAGCGCAACGTTCCCCTGTACCTGTTACCTTGACTGCTACTACAACACTTCTTATCCGTGGCACTGGCATGACGAGCTGGAGCTGGCCTATGCCGAACAGGGCAGTCTGATTATATCGGTAAATGAACAGCAGTATACACTGCCGGAAGGCTTTGGAATCTTCATCAATACAGGCGTCCTGCATTCTTTTTCCGGGATCAGAAATACAACCTGCCGTTTTCCCAACATCCTGTTCCACCCTTCTTTAATCTGCCAGTCCCGGCAAACGGTATATTGGGAAAAATATATGCAGCCACTGCTGCAGTCCCCCGCCTTATCCCATCTCATACTCTGTCCGGATATTCCCTGGCAAAATGAAATAATTAACCGGATCAGACTTGCCTTCCGGGATCTGGTCTTAAAGGACTTCGGCTATGAGTTCACCGTCAGAAACCGGCTGTCGGAGATTGTTCTGCTGATCTGCCGCCATTGTTTGGAGCAAATGAGGAAGCAGGACGCTGCGCAGCCCGAAGCCGCGGAAATCAGACGTACCCGCCAGATGCTTGATTATATTCAGGCGCATTTCACGGAACCGATTACCCTGGAGGATATTTCCGCAGCTGCCTGCGTCAGCCGCAGAGAATGCCTGCGCTGCTTTCAAAGAATCACCAGAACCTCTCCGAAGCAATATGTGACGGCTCTGCGGCTGCAGAAGGCCAAAAACCTGCTGGCCGGCACAACCCTGTCATTATCCGAAATCGGAGAATCCTGCGGATTTCAGGATCAGAGTTACTTCACGAAACTCTTCCGCAGGGAAACCGGACTTCCTCCCGGACAATGGCGCAGAAAGTATTCCAATATTTAATACAACATTAACAAATTTTGTTGTATTAAATATTGACAAATGTCGGGTTATGATGTATTATAACTTCAGAATCATAACAACGTATTGATTTCTTTATAAGGAGGAACCCACATGATGAAGATATTTGATTTTAATAAGGCAAAGTCTGTTGTTAAAGATCGCGATGCCCTTTTGAAGACTGCGGCGCAGGAAGGCAAGACCATTGCAGAGACGATTGCCTCCGATTATGCGGCTGCCTTTGAGATGTCGGAAGAAGACGGCTTAAAGCTCGTCGAAGATATGAACGCATGCGCGGCGGAATACCGCATGGAGACCAGGAAAGCCGACGCTCTGCTGCCCGAGGAATATCTTCAGGAGAAGATCGATTCCATCAAGGCAGATGACAGCTATACGCTGTATCAGAAGTACTGCGCTCTGGCCGGCATTGCCAAAACCCTTGACTGTGCAGGCAGCGCAGGCTGCGGCGAAGCAGACAGAGAGGCTCTGGAGCAGGCGCTTAAGGATGCGCAGGAGGGTCTTGTGCTGAAGCCGGAGGAAGCGGTTACACAGGCGGATCTGGATGAACTGGCCGAGCATATTATCTCGTCCGGATCCATCTGTCTGCTTGCCGTTCCCGAAGAACTGAAGAAGCTTGTTACGGACGCAATCGACGGAGAAGCCGGGACCGATACACCCGAATTCAACAAAGAGGACCTTGCTCTGCTTGATGCCTACTGCATCTATAAGGCAATCAAGTCCGGACGTCTTATTCCCGAGCCGGAATGGAAGGATGCCGATTCCCTTGTACTGCTCCGCGCCATTGTCTTCCGCGCAACTGCCCAACAGGATATGGAATCCATTATCAAGGAGGTTGCCAACGGCAGAATCACATGGGAGAAGGCAGAGCAGCTCATTGAGAAGATCAGCGCCGTCGTTCTGCTTGCGCTGACCACAATCGCTCTGATCCTTGCCGCCGCCGGTTCCGCCGCCGCATTCATTTCCCTAGCATCCTATATCAGCACGACCGCCGCCGTTCTGCTGTTCATAACCTTACTGGTTACTCTGTTCGCCCTGTATAAGGGCTTCGACTACCTGGACGACTGGATGGTTAATTCCGCTTCTCCCATCATTGCCCGCGCAAGCATCAAGGCAGCAAAGAAGGCGCAGGCCTTCGCTAAGAACTGCAGGGAGAAATGGAACGAATGGACGGACAGGCAGAAGAAGGAAGCCGCCCCTGCTGCGGACGAATCCCCTGCAAAGGAGACGGCAGCCGATGAAGCAGAGACGGAAGGCATAAAGGAAGATCCTGAAACTGATACGGCAGATAACGCACAGCCGGATCTTTTATAATTGAACAATATATTAAAAGAGGTGCTGTATGATAAATCCAAAGATTGCGGAAGACGATATCCGCATTATAGATGAATATATCCGTGATTTATTCAGCCAGATACAGGACGGCAGGACGGCAGAGGAAGCCGTCTGTATGGATTATTCCGCCGTCTTTGGAGCATCCCGTGAAGAGGCATTTGTATTCACACAAGATATCCTGTCGGCAAAGAAGGATTATGATCTGAAGAAAGAGGCAGCAATGAGGGAGCTTCCGGAACAGTATCTGGAGAATTTTATCACCTCTCTTTACCTGAACCCTTCTTATACGGTCTGCCAGAAGTATCAGATTCTTGCAATGGCAAAGGCATACTTTCTGAAGATCTCCTGCATCTCATTAGGAGACGCTCTTTTGAAGGATGAGCTTGGCCTCTCCTTTGAGACCGCCTTACTTGCCGTCGAGGCGGAATTCTCTGACCGGATGCGCCATGCGCCGGAAGCCTCCGTTCAGGAGACGGAGGCTTTATATGAAGAAGTTCTGCTTGCCTCAGAAGCAGCCCTGGTCCTCCCCTACCCTCTTGAAATCGCTCAGACGATTCTGGAGTATACGGAAGAGAATATTCTGACCGTGGAAGAACAGCTCTCGCTTGAGAAAAAACGCGATATGTACTTAATTTATACTTACGCGCTGTATAAAGCCGTCAGGCTTGGTGTTCTTGTACCCGAAGGACTTCCGCTCTCCGATGATCCCTCCTGTTTGGAGGCTCTGATTATGTATCTCTCTCATGAGATCCTTGCCATGTCCGATCTGGCCGGACTAATACAGGATATCCGCGGCGGCAGGACGACGCTTGAGAAGGTCCAGTCCATCATCCGGATCCTTGTATCGATCCTTTTCGGAGGCATGCTTGCCGCTGCCGCGGCGGCAGTCCTTACAGGCATTTCGATTCTGGCTGCCGAAGCATGGCTGTCCTTCGGCGTTCTGACAGGAACGGCAATTCTGACAGGTCTTGCCGCTTTCTGCGTGGCAGAACAGGAACGGGCCGCAGAGCTCGTGGAATATCTTTGTCTGAATGTGAATCCCAGAGTCGTGGAAGCCTGTCAGATTGCCGCCAGACGAATCCGGCAGTTCTTTCATGCTCCCCATGCTCCGGCTTCCTCTGATACGGAAGAGACCGGCAGGTTTCTTTCTGATACGGACAAGGACACCCGTACAGAATACGATCCGGCATAACAGGCGGAAGAAAAGGAGGGATCAGAATGGACGAGAAAGCAAGCGGATACTTATCCGTGAAGGATATCGCGCGGATTAAGTCCAAGCATGAGGAGACCATACGCCGCTGGATCAACACCAGTAAAATCGAAGTTCCGAAGTTCAACTCGAAGAAGGAGGGATATTCGATTCCCGTAGAATCTCTGATTCAAAGCGGTATTCTTACCAGAGAAGAAGTAAACCGGTATCTCTATCCGGACAGCCATGATCCCAGGGCTTCCGGAAAAGACTTTGATTCTTTGGGAGACTGGCGGAGCCTGATGAAGGAGAAGGAAGCTGTCAAAGGAGAAGAGCTTCTGCAGCTGATCACAGAGCTGAACAGGATCTCAGCTGAATATAACAAAAAAAAGAAGCAGCTGGAAGAACAGATTCTGCAGCTGAAGAATCAGATTGTCGATCTGGAATTCAGGGTATCCTCTCTGGACGGCGAGAACCGGCAGATCCAGGATCATATTACCTTCCTGCGCAGCAGGCTCTGACATGGCACCGTTTTTTGAAAAACTCTTGACAAGGCTGTCCCGTTCCAGTATGATTTCGATCAGAATTAAGATTTTACAGGTACAGGAGTGAGACAGCAATGAAAAAGGTAGTAAAATTCGGCGGCAGCTCCCTTGCGAACGCCGAGCAGTTCAAAAAGGCAGGGGACATTATCCGCTCTGATGCCTCCAGGCGCTATGTTGTCCCTTCGGCACCCGGCAAGCGTTACGGCAGTGACGAAAAGATCACGGATATGCTGTATGCCTGTTATGCCGAAGCGGAGAATGGAAGAGATTATTCAGAGATTCTCAACCGGATCCGGAAGCGTTACGAAGAGATTATCGACGGGCTCGGACTTTCTTTGAATCTTGACGGCGAATTTCTGACCATCAGCGAGAAGTTCGGATGCAAAGCAGGCAGGGATTATGCCGCATCCCGCGGGGAATATCTGAATGGTATCGTAATGGCCGCTTATCTGGGATTTGACTTCATTGACGCTGCCGAGGTCATCTTCTTTGATTCCTCCGGGAATCTTGAATCCGAGCAGACCAACGAAGCGCTTGCAGCCAGACTTTCAGGAACCGAGCATGCCGTTATTCCGGGATTCTACGGCTCGATGCAGGACGGCCGGATTAAGACCTTCTCAAGAGGCGGTTCCGATATTACGGGCTCCCTTGTGGCGCGTGCAATCCAGGCGGATATGTATGAGAACTGGACCGATGTGTCCGGCTTCCTCGTTGCCGATCCACGGATTATCGATAACCCAGAGGTAATCGAGACCATAACCTACCGTGAGCTTCGCGAGCTCTCCTATATGGGGGCAAGTGTACTCCATGAAGATGCGATTTTCCCGGTCAGGAAGGAAGGGATTCCGATTAATATCCGCAATACCAACCATCCGGAGGATAAGGGAACTCTGATCGTAGAGAGCACCTGCCGCCGTCCGAAGTATACCATTACCGGAATTGCGGGCAAGAAGGGCTTCTGCTCGATTAATATCGAGAAGGCAATGATGAATGCCGAAGTTGGATTCGGGAGAAAGGTTCTCGGTGTATTTGAGAAATACGGAATCTCCTTTGAACATATGCCCTCCGGCATTGATACCATGACGATTTTTGTGCATCAGTCCGAGTTCGAGGAATATGAACAGTCCGTGATTGCCGGAATTCACCGCGCCGTACAGCCTGATACCGTAGAGCTTGAATCCGATCTGGCCCTGATTGCCGTCGTTGGCCGCGGAATGCGGGCAACCAGAGGAACCGCTGGCCGTATCTTTTCCGCTCTTGCTCACGCCCACATTAATGTTAAAATGATTGACCAGGGCTCATCCGAGCTGAACATCATCATCGGAGTTGCCAATGATGACTTTGAACCGGCAATTCAGGCGATTTATGATATATTTATTACCGCACAGCTTTGACGCATATCTGTGTTATGCAGGAACGAGGGGCTGTTGCAAAATAGATGAGAAATCATCTATGGAGCAA
>DVNP01000019.1 GCA_018714285.1 Candidatus Caccomorpha excrementavium
CTGGCCGATCAATATGAAAAGCTTCTGATTCATATTGTTGTCGGTATCCTCGGAGGAAGACCGCAGGATGTAGAGGAATGCGTGAACGACACCTATCTGAAGTTCTGGAGCTCCATGGACAGCTTCGATGCGCAAAAGGCGTCGCTTAAGACATATCTCAAAGTCATTGCCAGAAATACCGCCCTGAACAGACTCCGGGATCTTAGCCGCAAGGAGGAGACAGAACTTCCCGACGATCTGAGTGAGATTGCGAAAGAGTATGCGGATCAGAGCAGAAATGTGGAGGCGCATATTCTGAAGCAGGAGGATTTCGGAAGGCTTGGAGAGATTATCAGAGGACTTAATGAAAGAGACAGGGAACTGGTAATCAGGAAATATTTTTATCTGCAGTCATCGGGTACCATTGCCCGGGCGCTTGGCATAAGCCGGCCGGCGGTCGATACCAGGCTGTCAAGGCTCAGGGTCAGGATGAAGCGGGAGTTCGAAAAGGAGTGAGAGTATGAGCGGACACAGACAGGACATAGAATTGGATGACAGGACATTAATCGAATTAATCGGCGGAATTGCTCTTGATTTGCTCGAGAATAACTATATCGAAAAGGATATGGAAGACTCCGGCCGTTTTCCCGGCCGTTCGGCAGAAATATTCAGGAAGCGGCTTCGTGTGAGACTGAAAATGCTTTCGGGCATTACCATCGGAATCGGTACGTTGACTCTTGTTATGGCGGCAATCCTGGTAAAGCGCGGCCGCGCGGTTCATACCCTGCGGTTTTAGAAATTCAGTTTTAGAAATTCAAAGGAAAGAAAAAGGAGATTATGATTATGCTGGAAACATTAAAGAGGATTATTGCGGAGCAGGCAGGCGTAGAGGAAGCAAGCCTTACAGAGGAGACCTCTCTTAAGAAGGATCTTGGCATGGATTCCCTGGAACTGTTATCGGTTGTGATGGCGATCGAGGAAGAGTATGATCTTGAGGTGCCGGAGGATGAGCTGAATCAGGTGGATACGTTAGAGGATTTGGTGGAATATCTGAAAGGCAGAGGAATCGAGGAATAATAAGAGGCCGCCCCGGTGAAAGGATTGTCGGGGCTGCAGAATGAGAGGAAGCCATGAAGACAAGAATTACAGAATTATTGAACATAGAATATCCAGTTATCCAGGGCGGAATGGCCTGGGTAGCAGAGCACAGTCTGGCGGGAGCCGTATCAGCGGCAGGCGGTCTTGGGATCATTGCCGCGGGAAGTGCCCCTGCCGAAGTGGTCTTAAAGGAAATCCGCATGACGAGAGAGCTGACGGATAAGCCGTTCGGCGTGAATATTATGTTGTTAAGTCCTTCGGCTCCGGAGGTAGCGCAGATGGTCAGTGAAGAGAAGGTAGCGGTTGTAACAACCGGCGCGGGAAATCCGGAGCGTTACATAGATATGTGGAAGGCTGCGGGAATCAGGGTGATTCCGGTTGTGGCTTCTGTCGCCCTCGCGAAGCGGATGGAAAAATACGGCGCGGATGCGGTTGTGGCGGAAGGGTGCGAGTCCGGAGGCCATATCGGAGAGCTTACCACGATGGCGCTGGTTCCGCAGGTGTGCGACGTGGTCTCGATTCCGGTAATTGCGGCAGGCGGAATCGGAGACGGAAGGGGACTTGCCGCCGCGCTGATGCTCGGAGCCGAGGCTGTCCAGATCGGAACCAGATTTCTGGTTGCCGACGAATGTATTGTCCACGATAACTATAAGGAGCGTGTGATCAAAGCGAGGGATATTGATTCCGTTGTAACGGGAAGATCTCACGGGCATCCGGTCCGCTCCCTGCGCAATACCATGACAAGAGAGTATATTAAGCTTGAGAATGAGGGAAAAGGGTTTGAAGAGCTTGAGAAGCTGACCCTGGGCTCATTAAGAAATGCCGTTATGGATGGAGATGTAGCGAACGGCACGGTGATGGCGGGACAGATTGCGGGTCTTGTTGTGAAAAGGCAGTCCTGCGCGGAAATCATACACGAGATCATGGATCAGGCGAACGAAAGGCTGGCCGTCCGGGGGTCTTACAATGAGTGAAAAGACGGCATTTTTATTTCCGGGACAGGGAGCGCAGTATATCGGAATGGGACAGTCCTTCCTTCAATTTGAAGAGTCCGCCGGGATTTTTGATACAGCTTCCGGGATTCTGGGGTTTGATATGAAATCTCTGATTGGTGAAAAAAATGACAGGCTGAACAAAACAGAATACACACAGCCTGCCATGATCACGGTTATGGCTGCGATGCTTGTAAAGATTGACAGTTTAAAGATAAAGCCGGACGTCTGTGCGGGCTTAAGTCTCGGGGAGTATGCCGCGCTGCTTGCGTGCGGGGTGATGGAATTCGAAGAGCTGCTTTGTGTGGTCAGGAAGAGAGGGATTCTTATGGAGAACGCCGCCCCCGGGATCGGCGGCATGGCAGCCGTGCTTGGGGCGGATCCGGAGATGGTACGCCGCGTGTGCGCGCAGGTCAGCGAGAGGGCAGGTGTGGTTGCCCCGGCCAATTATAACTGTCCCGGCCAGATTGTCATATCCGGAGAAA
>DVNP01000159.1 GCA_018714285.1 Candidatus Caccomorpha excrementavium
CCTGTCTGAATTCGGGAAGCTCTTCCAATGCGCTTACATTTTCAAGAATCAGGGCATCCGGTACGTATGCCCCGGGCTTCACCCTGATTCCCGAGGCCTCAAGACGACCGGACAGCTCCTTCGTTCCGATCCGGCTTCTGTTGCAGCGGACGCATACCTGCTTTTCGCGGTAGAAGCCGTCAAGCATCCGCCCTGCCATATCCGTCCCGTATTGCAGATTCCATCTGCGAATAAGCCATTCCGGCATGGAATACCGCACTGACAGCCCGGCGGCGCTGTCCGAATCCGGAAGCGCCGGAATGTCCGGACTGCGTACCGCAGCACGCAGCACGCCATTAACAAAGCCCGCAAGGCCCGACAGTCCTTTTTTCCTGACCAGTCTTACCGCTTCATTGCAGACCAGTGGAGCCGGCATCTGATCCATAAATCGCAGCTGATATATGCTCATACGGAGAATCGTTCTGATGTAAGGCTTCATACGCCTGATTTCGACTTTTGAGAATGCGGCGATTACCGCGTCTACAGCATAAAGCCGTTCAAGCGTGCCCATGCACACTCTTGTTACAAAGGCACGCTCTTTTCTATCCCTGATTCCTTCCTTTTGAAATGTACGCTGAAGTTCAATATGAGAGTATGCTCCCTCCTCCAGCACCCGGTACAGAATTCCGGCCGCCGCCTCTCTCTGATTCATCCCTTCAGTCATCATTCCTCCTGCCAAAGAGCAATACCAGACGCAGCAGCTGCAGAATCGAAGAAGCGGCTCCTGCCACATACGTCAGAGCGGCCGCAGATAATACCTTCTTCGCAGCCGAAAGCTCATCTCCGTACAGGATACCGGTATTCCCGAGTACCGTAAGCGCCCTTCCCGACGCGTTGAACTCCACCGGCAGCGTAACCAGCTGAAATAACACAACCGCGCTAAACAGCACGATTCCGATTGTAATCAGCGTCTGATTCCAGCTGAGCAGCACGCCGAGAATAATCAGCGGTACTGACAGAGAAGATCCGATATTCGCAACCGGAACCAGACTGCCCCGAATCTTTAAGGGCACGTAAGCCTTGTCATCCTGAATCGCGTGGCCGCATTCATGAGCCGCTACGCCGATTGCCGCAACCGATGTGCTGTCGAACACGGATTCCGACAGATTCAGCGTCTTGTTCCTCGGGTCATAATGATCCGTCAGCTCGCCTGCAACCTTGCGGATCTGCACATCGTATATTCCAGCGGAATGCAGAACCCTCTCGGCCGCCTGCGCGCCCGTAAGCCCGGATGCGGATCTCTTATCCGAGTATTTCCGGAACGTACTCTTTACCGTCATAGACGCAGCAAGACAAATCAGCGCTCCGATAACAACCAGCAAATAAGTCGGGTCAAAGAACCCATAATAATACGGCATAATTCCCTCCATTCCGAAACAGCCCGCACCAGCAGATATTCTGACGCGGCGTTTCATCCGTCAAACTCCCAGAACCGTCCCTGCGGGGATGGTCTGGCCCCGCAGGAATTCCTCTGCCATCATTCTTTTCCTGCCCTCGAACTGAAGCTCTGTCAGCACAAGGACTCCGTTCCCGGTCTGTATATATAATCCGTCCCTGCCCGAAACAAGCACGGTTCCCGGCACATTTCCCTCATTATCCCCGAATGCCTGACCCTCAGGCAGAACCCTCGCCCCCCAGACCTTTAACATCCGTCCCTTCAGCCTGGTATACGCGCACGGACATGGATTCATTGCCCGGACAAGCCTCTCCAGCCATTCGGCACTTCTGGTAAAATCCATATCTCCCATCGGCTTTTTCAGGACGCCCACATACGTTGCTTTCGACTCATCCTGTCTGATTCGCAGAGAGGTTCCGTTCTGAACCTTTGCAAGCGCTTCTACAATCAACTCTCCCCCGAGAGCCGCAAGCTTATTCGTAAGAGTCTCCCCTGTATCATCCGCTTCAATCGGAATTGTCCGCTGAAGAATGATATCCCCCGTATCAATCCCCTCCGCCATATACATAATCGTAACGCCGGTCATCTTCTCCCCGTCAAGGATCGCCTGCTGAATCGGAGCCGCTCCTCTGTACTTCGGAAGCAGGGAAGTATGCACGTTCAGACAGCCGAACTTTGGAATATCAAGGACTGCTTTCGGCAGAATCTGACCGAATGCGGCCACTGCAATGACATCCGGAGATATCTCCTTTAACGTCTTAAGGAAGACTTCATCACTGCGTATTCTGACTGGCTGATATACCGGAATCCTCTCCTTCACCGCCAGAAGCTTGACCGGAGAACAGCTGATCGCGCCGCCGCGCCCCTTCGGCTTATCCGGCTGCGTAACAACCGCCGCAATTTCATGCCCTGCCCTGATCAGACTCTCAAGCACCGTTGCCGCAAGCTCCGGAGTTCCCATAAAAACGATTTTCATCGCACATCTCGCCTTTCTTTCTTGTTCTGTCCTCTCCCGTTCCCGGGATCAAGATACCGGAAGGGAAGTTTCCCATAATATTATCACATTACCACAAAGCATCTCTAAAATCAAGTCATATTGAAAATACACAGACAGGTTCCGTTCAAAAAAAAAGAACTTCTCTAATCCAGAGAAGTTCTCAAAAGCTTCTGACGGGACTCGAACCCGTGATCTATTGATTACGAATCAATCGCTCTACCGACTGAGCCACAGAAGCATACTCTTATGATAAAAAGAATCCCGCAGATCCTGTCCGCAGAATTAAAATCGAGGCGACAAGATTCGAACTTGCGGCCTCTGCGTCCCGAACGCAGCGCTCTACCAAACTGAGCCACGCCTCGATATCATCTTGGTTGTTCCCGCTGTTGACTTTGATATTATGCAACATTTCATAAAAAAAGTCAACCCCCTATTTTCATTTTTTTAAAATTTTTTTATAAGGTCAATCCGTTCTCTCATCGAAGGCCATATCAACCTGCTGCCGAAGCGAAAGAAAAAATGAAATAAGATAAAGACTTTATAAACTGTATTGACAAAACGGCTTCCCTCTTCTTATAATTGTGTTCCACAAAGACCGGGTTATAGTACAGTGAAAGGAGTGGATTCCCATCAAACTGACAGGAACGCGGATTCTGTCTCTGCTTCTCGCAGCGCTTGGCATATTCTTGATTTATATTCTGCTTGCCGGTCTGCTGCCGTTTGTGAAAGCCAGAAAGGTCGGAAAGGATTATATCGAGACAGCTTCCGTTGACAGATTTTACAGCGAAACAACCGGAGTGGATCGGGCGGCAATTATAGAAGACAGCAGCCAGGCTCTTGATATCCGTATGCAGATGTTTGAACAGGCACAGGAACGGATTGTTCTCTCAACCTTTTCCATTAAAACCGATCGCGTCAGCGAAGAAGTATTTGCCGCGCTGATTGCGGCCGCGGATCGCGGCGTTAAGGTACAGTTAATCATCGACGGACTGTCCGGAGGATTTGATATGAAAGCCGCGCCAATGGATTATGTGGCAGGAACGCATCCGAATATTGAGATTCGTTACTATAATATTCCCAATCTGCTGAAGCCGTGGACGTTTAACGGCCAGCTTCACGACAAATATATTCTGATTGACGATACCTGTCTTCTGCTCGGCGGACGCAATACCTCCAATTATTTCCTGGGGGATTATAATCCGGATGTCTTAAGCTATGACAGAGAAATCTTTGTCTACAATACGGCCTCCGGCACGCCCGACAGCCCGCAGAGCGTCATATCAGACGTATATGCCTACTTCAATACCGTCTGGAATGACAAAAGCTCCGTCACCGTATTCGATCACGTTCCGTTCTATAAGGAGAAACAGGTTGAGGAAGCCGCGCTGCATCTTGATGAGGTCTACCTGACAATGAAGCAGGAGCGTCCCCAGATCTTCCTGCCGGTTGACTATGAGGCCATGACAGTTCCGACGAACCGCATTACACTGATTACAAATCCGATTAATCCAGGTCCCAAGGAACCTTATGTTCTGTATGAGCTTGCCATGCTGATGGCTCACGCAGAAGAACGGGTCTTT
>DVNP01000020.1 GCA_018714285.1 Candidatus Caccomorpha excrementavium
TGAATGTATCAAAGTATCCGTGGTATAAGAAGCACCTGAATCAGCATAATGTCATCCACATTATGTTCAATGATATGCCGGATGAAATTACGGATTACAGCAGTTATATTGCTCGTATCAAAAATCTGCTGCTGGATGATATTGCAATGGCATATCCCAATGTGATAATCAGAGAGAAAGAAGCCGTATGGGATGTCCTGAGGAAGGTATATGAATACTGTGGAAATGAAAAGTTTATCTTTATTCTGGATGAGTGGGATTATATTTATCATCAGGACTTTGTTACAGATAAAGATAAAAAACACTTTACAAAGTTTCTGAGCAATCTTCTCAAGGACAAAGCCTATGTTGAGATGGCATACATGACAGGTATTCTTCCGATTTCCAAGTATTCGAGCGGTTCCGAGTTAAATATGTTTTTTGAGTATACTATGGCGACGAAAGTGAAGTACAGTGAATACTTTGGATTTACTGATGCAGAAGTTGATGAACTATACGATCGATATTTAAAGAATAATGCAGAACCGAATGTGACCAGGGAAGGTCTTAGGCTTTGGTATGATGGATATGGTACTGCGGCCGGGATACGCCTTTATAATCCCAGATCTGTGGTAGGCGCTCTCGACGATAACCAATTGGCGAATTACTGGACGAGTTCAGGGCCTTATGATGAGTTGTTCACTTACATTGGTGCGAATGTGGATCAGGTAAAAGACGATGTTGGACTGCTCCTTTCAGGCATTCCGGTACCGGCAAAAGTCCAGGAGTATGCCGCAGCATCGATGGAACTTAGGACCCGGGATGAGATCTTCTCAGCGATGGTGGTTTATGGCTTTCTGAATTACGAGAATGGCTGTGTATCCATCCCTAATAAGGAGCTGATGGACAAGTTTGCAGAGATGGCTCAGAAGGAAGCATCGCTGGGCAATGTGTATCGTCTCACGAAAGAATCGGGCCGGATGCTTGCGGCAACAAAAGCCGGCGATACGGAGACGATGATGGAGATTCTCCAGTTTGTCCATAACACAGAAAGCCCGCTGCTTGTGTATAACAACGAGGCGGAACTGGTTTCCATTATAAATCTTGTCTATCTGCAGGCAAGGGATTATTACCGGATCGAGCGGGAGGATCGGGCGGGAACGGGTTATGTGGATTTCATTTTCTATCCGATTCGGAAAGATGAGGATGCGATAATCATTGAACTGAAAGTGGACCACACGGCAGAAGAAGCGATTCAGCAGATCAGGGACAGGCAGTATGCGCTGAAATTTGCCGGGAAGATCGGCGAGAAGCCAGAGTATACAGGGCGTATTCTTGCTGTGGGAATTGCTTACAGTAAGAGCGATCCAAAGAAGCGGCATGAATGTAAGGTAGAAGTGCTGAGAGGAAATATTCCGCTATAGCTGCAGTAATTGTAAGAGAAAGAAAAATCCGGTCGCAGCGCTCCCGCAGAAAAGGAACAGGATCCGAAGGATGCTGTTCCTTTTCCAAAAGCGGGCTCTGGATAACCTCCTGTTTCTGTGCGGCAGTATCATGGAGGAGCGGTGCAGCAAAAGCGTCCAAACGCTGTGCATCTGCTATCCGCGCGATTATAAAATGCTTACCATCTTACCATCATCCCATCAGTCATCAATCGCCCGGAAGCTTCCCGAAGCATATCCGTAAGTATCGCCTGACGCGTTGCGGATGCCGGTAATGGTGTAGTTATAAGTCTTGCCATACTCCAGGCCCGTTACCCGAATCTCACATTCGTCATCATCCTTCTCAAGAAAGCGGGCGCTGCAGGTGTTGCCGCTGCTGTCAGTGACAGTAATGGCAGCGTCCTTCTTGAAGACAACATCGCGTCTGAATTCAATGCTGAGCTCCCTGTCATCCCAGTCATACTCTGCTTCCTTTACCGCTACGCTGACATCCGAAGATACCGTATTGCTCTCCTTGGGAACTTCAACAGAGAAGCTGACCGAGCCGTAGGTCCTGGTATTGGTTCTGCGAATGCCGCTGATGGTGAAGGTATAGGTGTGTCCGTCTGTCAGATTCTCTACATAGATATCGCAGTCATCCTCATCCCAGTCAACCAGATCCGCAAAGTAAGCGGTTCCGTTCTCGTCCTTAACACTGACGGAAGCATCTCTTTGCCAGCGGACATCATAGGTGAATTCGACTTCTACGTTCTTCCAGTCATAGTCGTCATCATACAAATCTACGGAAACTTCTTTAATCTTAATATTTTTTGTGGTACCGGTGGTTGTAGAGGATACATTCCTCTGCTCCACAGTGGATGCGAAAGCCGGAAGTCCTGCGAATAAGGACAGGCTCAGCCCGAGTGCGAGGGCAGCGGCGGATTTCTTAATAAGCTTCTTCATAATGTGTTCTCCTTTCGTAATACGGCCGTGACCGGTATCAATATAATTTCTGTGTGGCATCTTTGCCTTTTCATATAGATAATGCGCGAGGAGAATGTTTTATTGCAGGACAGGAAAAATTTTTTAAAAATTTTTTTTGAGGACTTACGCAGGTGAAAGAAGGACGTATGATCAATGGCCGGTTGTCTTTTTCCTTGCGGAGAAGGACTGTAAATGATAAAATGGATTGCAAGAGGGGGAGGATTGCAGATGGACAGGAGAAATGCATAAAAATGCTGTTTTCAGAAAGGATTATCAACAGGTGAAAAATATGAAACGGAAAAAATTGCCGGTAGGAGTTGAGAACTTTGAGGAAATCATAACAGAGGATTTTTATTATGTTGATAAAACCGCAATGATAAGGGAGCTTCTGAATCGATGGAGTAAGGTAAACCTGTTCACCAGGCCGCGGCGTTTCGGCAAGTCGCTGAATATGAGCATGTTGAAATCTTTCCTTGAGATTGGCTGTGACAGGTCGTTGTTTGATGGACTTGAAATTTCCAGGGAAGAGAAGCTTTGCGAGGAATATATGGGGGCATTTCCCGTAATATCAATCAGCTTAAAGGATGTGGATGGCGCGGATTATAATTCCGCGCGTTCCCTTTTGTGTTCCGTTATTGCAAATGAAGCGTTGAGATTTTATGATTTGCTGGCAGGCAGCAGGCAATTGAATCCGATTGAACACCGGCAATATGCGCAGCTGATTCAGGCAGATACCGATAATAAAGACAGCTTTGTAATGCCGGATTCTGTGCTGATGGGCAGTCTGAGGACGTTATCTGTATTACTGGAAAAGCATTATGGGAAGAAGGTCGTGATTCTTATTGATGAATATGATGTCCCTTTGGCCAAAGCGAGTGAGCGTCATTATTATGATAAAATGGTACTGCTGATCCGCAATATACTTCAGCAGGCACTGAAAACAAATAATAGCCTGTACTTTGCAGTTCTGACAGGCTGTCTGCGAGTAGCGAAGGAGAGTATCTTTACCGGATTGAATAATCCGAAGATTCTGTCAATTACAACGGTTCGCTTCGATGAGGCCTTTGGCTTTACCGATGCGGAAGTGAAGAGGCTGCTGGAATATTACGGGTTGGAGGAGAAGTACGATACAATCAGGAACTGGTATGACGGCTACCATTTTGGAAATGTGGATGTGTACTGTCCTTGGGATGTGATTAGTTACTGTGATGAACTGACAGATGACCGGATGGCTGAACCGAAGGATTACTGGTCCAATACCAGCAGCAATGATGTGGTCAGGCACTTTATTGAGAGGATAAATGCGCATCCGGACAACAGGGAAGCTGGTCCGGCGAAGAGTGAAATCGAAGATTTAATTGCGGGTGAAACCGTGATCAAGGAGATTCATGAGGATTTGACACATAATGGTCTGTATGATTCGGCCGGCAATATCTGGAGTGTTTTGTTCATGACAGGATATCTGACCTGTCGTGGAAAGCCTTTAGGGAAACTGTATCCGTTGGTAATTCCGAACATGGAGATCCGGAATATTTTCCTGGCTCAGATCATGGCTATGTTTAGAAAGGAAGTGGCGCAGGATGGGGAGCGTCTGAGCGCCTTCTGTGACGCGCTGCAGTGCGGACGGGCGGCTGAGGTGGAGAAGCTGTTTGCCGGGTATCTGAACCGGACCGTAAGTATCCGGGATACGTTCGTGAGAAAACCGACGAAGGAGAACTTCTATCACGGGATTCTACTGGGAATATTGGGGTATAGGCAGGGCTGGGTTGTGAAGTCCAATCAGGAATCCGGTGACGGATACAGTGATATTGTGATTCAGAGCGACGAGGGAACAGGAATCATTATAGAGGTAAAGTACGCAGAAAAAGGGAAGCTTGATGTCATGTGCCGGGAAGCGCTTGGACAGATTAACGCAGTGGGATATGCAAAGCAACTGAAGGAAAACGACTGTGGTACAATTTTGAAATATGGGATTGCCTGCTATAAGAAGCAGTGCAGGGTGATGATGGAGAAAGAATGAGCGAACACGGAAGCATGTTTTTGCACAGGAGATGATTAACCGGAAACAGAGTCATATCAACCGGAAAAATGGTTGACTTTCTGAAAACGGGATGTTATACTAAGCGGGAATCAGACAAAGTTTTGCTTGCTGCCGGGTAAGCATTTAGCGTTGATTTCGTATCGATAGGCCTGTGAAGATACGAGGTTAGCGCTTATTTTTTTGTTTATACGCTTACTCTGTTCAGAAGCAGGCTTTGTTAAAATAATAAGCAGGCTCTGTTTTGACAGAGTAAAACATAAGGAGGGTTTGTTATGTTTAGAGAAATGCGCCGGAACCGGCAGCTTCTTTCACAGGAAGACACGCAGGCAATATTGTATCAGGGAACGTCCGGAGTTTTAGCGGTATCAGGCGATGATGATTATCCGTATGCCGTTCCGCTTAGCTATGTATATGATGGACAAAAGATTTATTTCCATAGTGCGAAGAGCGGACATAAATTAGATTCCATCACCAAGAATCCGAAAGCGTCTTTTTGTGTGATTGACAGGGATCAGATTGTTCCGGATGAATATACAACGTATTTTAGGAGCGTGATTGTTTTTGGAACAGTTCGTATTCTTCAGGATGAAGCAGAAAAAAGAGAAGCCATCGAAAAACTGGCAGTTAAATATGCGCCTGACGATACCGCAGAACATCGTGAGAAAGCGATTGAACGGGAATGGAAGCAGTTATGTATGCTGGAAATGATACTGGAACATATATCCGGAAAAGAAGCGAAAGAGTTAGTTAAACAGCGTAATTAAGCAATCAAATGTTTTATCAGCCCGCTGGGGGATAGACATTGTGCTGACAAAGCCGGGGAAGGAATGAGCGAATCAGGAAGAATACAGACAGGAATCACAGGAATTTCATGATTTTCATTGCCCATGGCGGGTTTGTATGTTATGATATATGGAAATATTGTAAATATTTCGGAGGGATATTCTAATGTATGATTATCTGATTGTAGGAGCCGGCCTGTTCGGCGCTGTATTTGCCAGAGAAGCGGTGAAAAAGGGAAAGAAGGTGCTGGTGATTGATAAGCGCCCCCACATCGCAGGTAATATTTATACAGAAGAGGAAGACGGGATTCAGGTTCACCGGTATGGAGCGCATATTTTCCATACCTCGGACAGACGTATCTGGGAGTATGTGCAGCAGTTCGCGGAGTTTAACCGGTATACGAACTCTCCGGTTGCGAGGTATAAGGATGAGGTGTACAACCTGCCTTTCAATATGAATACATTCAGTAAGATGTGGGGTGTGTTCACGCCGAAGGAAGCGCAGGAGAAGATTCAGGAGCAGATCCGGGAAGCGGGAATTACGGAGCCGAAGAACCTTCATGAGCAGGCGCTCAGTCTGGTTGGACGGGATATTTATGAGAAGCTGGTGAAGGGGTATACGGAGAAGCAGTGGGGAAAGCGCGCGGATGAGCTGCCCGCGTTTATTATCAGGCGTCTGCCGGTACGTATGACTTATGATAATAACTATTTTAATGATACGTATCAGGGGATTCCGATTGGGGGATATACGCAGATTGTGGAGAAGATGCTTGAGGGAACGGAGGTCAGGCTGAATACGGATTTCTTCGCGGAGAGGGAGAAGTATGAAGGACTGGCGGATAAGATTGTATTTACCGGAATGATTGACGAGTATTATAATTACTGCTATGGCGAGCTGGAGTACCGGAGCCTGCGGTTTGAGACGGAGCGGCTGGAGGAGGAGAATTATCAGGGGAATGCCGTGGTGAATTATACGGAGTATGAGATCCCCTATACCAGAATTATTGAGCATAAGCATTTTGAGTTCCAGTGCCAGAACGGTACGAAGAATCCGGTGACGATTATTACGAGGGAGTACCCGGCCGCGTGGAAGAAGGGGGACGAGCCGTATTATCCGATGAACGATGAGAAGAACAACACCCTGTATCAGAAGTATCAGGAGAAGGCGGCTGCGGAGAAGCGAGTGATCTTTGGAGGAAGGCTTGGTATGTACCGGTATTATGATATGCATCAGGTAATTGCCGCGGCGCTGCAGACGGCGCAGAAGGAGCTGAGTCCGGCCGCGGAGAGTTAACGCTTCCTTTGCGGAAGCTTCCGCTGTGATACCGGCAATGCGCGGCTCCTGGACGGCAGAGATGTTTTTTGCAGGCTGTCCGGGAGCCGTATGTTTCAGAGGAATTCTTTTGCGCAGGACGAACTAATTTTTACGAAACGAACATTGTCTGTTTACTTTTCCGCATTATACTAATATAGTAAATAATATGGTACATAATACGAATCAGGGAACGGAGGTATGGTATGCCTGCATTTTATACGCATCACCGTTTTGGCGCGAAGGTGGCGGAGCGTCTTAAGAGAGAATCGGAGGAGCTTGGAGAGCTTATCAGGAAATATCCGGAGCAGTATGCGATTGGTCAGCAGGGGCCGGATATTTTTTTCTTTTACAGACCGTACTATAAGAACAGAGCAGCCCGGTATGGGAGCCGTCTGCATCATGAGTCTGCTCTGGCGTTTATGGAACGCGCGCGGAGGGTGGTGAGGAAGAAGGGAAGAGATAGCAGGGAGTATGCCTATCTGCTTGGCTTTATCGGGCATTTTGTTCTGGATAGTGAATGTCATCCTTATGTGGCGGAGTGGATAGAAGCAGCGAACGTTCAGCATTTTGAGATTGAGGAGGAATTCGAGAAGATGATGCTGCGGCTGGATCATAAGGATCCGCTTGCGTATCCCATCTCGGCGCTGATTCCGTCGGATGACGCTGTGGTAGAGGCGATGCTGCCGTTTTATAAGGGGATGAATGCAGGAGTGATTCAGAACGCGCTTGGGGATATGAAGCGGGTGAAGGCATTGTTCACTGCGCCGGGATTCCTGAAGCAGGGGCTGATTAACACAGTCATGCGTATGACCGGAAGATATGCGCAGATTAAGGGACTGATGAATCAGAGGAAGGATAATCCGAAGTGTCTGAAGAGTAATGAGGAGCTGCTGCGCCGCTTTGACCATGCGGTGGATGTGGCGGCAGAGCTGATCCTGGACTTTGATCGCAGTGTGAAGAAAGGGGCTGCGCTGAATGCGCGGTTTGATCGTAATTTTGAATAAATTGCGGATATGGATGAGTACCCATGAAGGAGACTTATCACATGCAGGACGGCGCGGAAATGGAGGAAATTATGAAGACAAAGTTAACGAAGATGGAAAAGTACTGGATTCTGTATGATGTAGGGAATTCGGCATTTATTCTTCTGGTATCTACGATTATTCCGATCTATTTTAATTCTCTGGCGGAGGCTGCGGGGATTTCGTCTACGGATTATCTGGCATACTGGGGATATGCGGCATCGGTGGCAACGGTGATTGTGGCTTTGATCGGCCCGGTATTCGGTACAATAGCGGATACCAGAAATTATAAGAAGCCTCTGTTCGCGCTGTCGATGATGGTGGGCGTGATCGGCTGCGCCGCGCTGTCATTCCCGGCTTCATGGGTTGTGTTTCTGGCTGTATTCGTTGTGGCAAGGGTGGGGTACAGCACCAGCCTGATCTTTTATGATTCCATGCTGGTTGACATTACCTCCGCGAAACGGATGGATACGGTCTCTTCCAACGGATATGCATGGGGCTATATCGGAAGCTGTATTCCGTTTGTGATTTCGCTGGTTGTAGTGCTGATGAATGAGAGCATCGGAATCAGCATGGGAACGGCGATGATGATTGCGTTCTTTATTAACGCGGCATGGTGGCTTCTGGTATCGATTCCGCTTCTGAAGAATTATGAGCAGAAGCATTTTGTGGAGCTGCCGAAGCATGCGGTCGGGGAGGCGTTTCGGCGCCTTGGAAGGACGCTCTCGGATATTAAGGGGCAGAAGAATATTTTTATGTATCTGCTGGCATTTTTCTTCTTTATTGACGGCGTCTATACGATTATTGAAATGGCGACGGCCTACGGGGAGGCGCTGGGCCTTGATTCGACAGGGCTTCTGCTGGCGCTTCTGGTAACGCAGATTGTGGCATTTCCCTTCGCGCTTATTTTCTCGGTCTTTTCTAAAAGGTATCAGACGGACAGGCTGATTAAGGTGTGTATTCTTGCCTATACATGCATCGCCTTGTTTGCCATACAGCTGGATAAGCAGTGGGAGTTCTGGTTTCTTGCGGTAATGGTCGGTATGTTCCAGGGGGCGATTCAGGCTCTGTCCAGATCGTATTTTGCGAAGATTATTCCGGCGGACAAGACCGGCGAGTATTTCGGAATCTATGATATCTGCGGGAAAGGGGCGTCCTTCCTCGGAACGACGCTGGTAGGACTGGTCTCTCAGATAACAGGGAAGGCGAATGCAGGCGTAGCAGTCATTGCGGTGCTGTTTGTGATTGGATTCGTGCTGTTTGGAAAAGCGGCGAAGCTGAATCAATAAGGAAAGCTGAAGAGCAGTTTGACTTGGATTGGAGGACAGATATGGCATTATTGAATGTGGATTTTTTCTCGGAAGTAATTGGAATGTGTATGCAGATGGAAGTGATTCTGCCGGAACGGACACGCGGTCAGATTGGAATGCAGGGACAGAAAGGGAGCGGGAAGATTCCGGTCTTATATCTGCTTCATGGAATGAGCGATGATCATACGATCTGGCTTCGCAGGACTTCGATTGAACGTTATGTAAGCAGTCTTGGAATTGCCGTAATCATGCCGACCACGCATCTGGGCTGGTACACGGATATGGCATACGGCAATCGGTACTGGACTTATATCTCGGAGGAGCTGCCGAAGATCTGCCATTCCTTCTTCGCAGATCTCTCCGAAGAGAGAGAGGATACCTTCGCGGCAGGGCTGTCGATGGGAGGCTACGGGGCGCTGAAGCTGGGGCTTGGAACCGACCGGTTTGGCGCAGTCGCTTCGCTCTCCGGAGCCGTCAAGGTTGGGCTCGAAGCCTCAGACACAATGAAACGTCAGCCGTACTGGCAGGGGGTATTCGGAGATATGACCAAAATAAAGGGCAGCGGAAACGATCTGTTCCGGCTTGCGAAGGAGAAAAAAGAACGGGCGGGGAAAGGAGAACATCTGCCGAAGATCTATATGTGCTGCGGAACGGAGGACCGATTACTTGAGGATAACCGGGATATGAAGAAATATCTTGAGGAGAACGGATATGATCTGACCTATGAGGAGTCGCCGGGGAACCATGAATGGGGCTATTGGGACGTCAATATCCAGAAGGTTCTTGCCTGGCTGCCGATTCATGGATGATTCTCACCGCTTGCGGAGAATCTTATCTCTCACAGACAGAATCCGCATCCGGCGCAAAGGGAAATGGGAAACGTCCCCTTTGCGCCGGATGCAGGACGGCGTCTGTGAGATTTTTTGATCTGGGCGCAGCCGGCGCTCACGGCCGTTTTTCTGCGTTCTATGCTCCAGAGCGATGACATCGTCCGCGGCAGGGCCGAACGCGCGCCGGATCTCGGCTTCCCAGGCACCGTCCGCCGCAGGCAGGGTACGGCGTCTAATCTGCGCAAAATCAGGGGAGAGATCTTTCAGCAGTTCATACAGCTTCAGGGATACGACCGTTATTCATCGGGATGGATCTCTTCTCCGGGCAGAATATGGAGCCGGTATGTGATTCCTGCCTTCTTAAGCTCCGGCTCTATGAAGCCTCCTGCCGCAGACCAGGTGTTCCGGTCGGCGACGATCAGGGGGCAACGATATCCGTCCGATATGATCTGCGCGGCCAGCGCGCGCGCCGCGCCTTTTTCAAGATTAATTGATTTCAGGGACGTTTTGTGAACCCGTCCGCAGGAACAGGAAAAGGTCTTGTTCAGATAACCATTTCTGTCATTTACATCAGACAACATAAGCTTCCTCCGTTCCGGAAAATTTAGAAAGGGGAATGCCCTTCTGCCGGCAGCTTTATTATAAAACAGAAGGGTTCAGAAAACCAGCAGATTTTATGTGGATGAAAAAGTCTTAAAAAACTATGAAGTAATTGTACTATCCTGTCATTTGTGCTACAATGGACGATGAATTGATGAAAGGAGAAGAGAACGATTATGATATCAACATTCGCGATGGTAGGAATGGGAGTGATATTCCTTGTCTGCCTGCTGCTGCCTGTCGGCGGTCTTTTATACTGTATCAGGAAGACGGGAAGAGCCAACATTCTCTTTATCGCCATAGTCGGTCTGGCTGCGGTGTCGGTTGCGAACAGTATGTCGGGAATTGTCAGCGGACTGGGACCGGTTTATAGCCTGACACAGTCAGGAAGCGTGGGGGAATTTTTGCTGTATCTTCTGATTGCGGCAATTGTTTTGGGGGCAATGGAGACACTGGTTCGTTATCTGATTGTGAATTATGTGTCGAAGACAGAGATTGGAGTATATAAGGTACTGTCGGCAGGAATCGGCATGGGCGGTATCGGCCTGATGTATGCTACGCAGTATCTTCAGATGATAATGCAGGCGCAGATGATTAACAACGGCACCTTTATTGAGGCCGTCACGACAGCGGAGGGATCTACGGTAACGGTGGAACAGGCGCAGACTTACATTGACAGCGTCTCCGCCATGAGCCCGTTTTATTATTACGTTCAGGCGCTGGATTATTTGACGGCCCTTCTGATCCAGGTGGCATTGATCCTGGTGTTTACCAAGCTGTTCATGGAAGGCAGGAAGGCGGCGGCTTTGCTGATTACAACCGCCGTGAAGATTATATTTGAATTCCTGAGAATGCTTACGTATTATTCTTCATCAGAGTATCTTGGGTACGCGGTAAGCGAGGAGGCAGGGCTTGCTCTGAATGCTGCGGTACTGCTGGTTGCCGCAGTGGGAAGCGTGATTGTGTATAAGGTGATAAAGCCGCAGATTCCGGCCGAATATCCCGCAGCGCCGAAGAAGAAGGTTCAGGAGAAGCAGTTTCAGGAGAAGAAGGCCTGGAATGAGATGCAGAATCTTGGACAGAAGAATCTCAGCAGCATAGAATTTGAGGATCCTTATGAGGAAGGCAGCAGCCCGGACGGCGAAGCCGTTCAGGAATCCGCGGCGGCGCCTGCACAGGAAGAGAATTCTTTGCCTGCGGACAGAGAGGATGAAGAGAAGACAACAGAGAACGGACAGGAAGAATAGATAAAAGACAGAGCCTGTTTTTAAGACGGTTCGGAGCAGAATAACGGGCTCCGGACCGTTTCGGCTTTCAGGATGAGAGGAATGCAGGGAAGGAGGCGCTGCCGAAGATGAGGAGACGGCTTTACAAATGGATGGGAATACTGGTCACCATGATACTGATGGGAATGATTGGATGTATGTCTGTAATTCTGATGAATTACATCAGTAAAATCATGGAGGACAGATGCTTTGACGAGCTTCACGAGGCAGCGGCCGGCCTGGCCGGAGATATCAGCAATCAATTAGAGAGCGATCAGCAGCAGCTGGAAGTAATCGCCGATATTATAGAGAGCTTTGGAGAGGTTGATTCGGAAGAGACGGTTCAGATATTACGTCAGTATGAATCTCATGGAATGATGAGCGGTCTTGAGATTTTGTTTCCGGACGATACCGTACTGCTTGGCAGCGGTGAACGAATCGATGCATCCAAAGTCCTGTCCTTTGAAGAAGAATCATCGCTGGGCTGTCATATTTCTGATAAAGAGACGGATCTTGTGGATGAGGAGAAATATATTCTGCGTCATTATGTTCCAATTCGCCAGAACGGAACGATTGCCGCAATGCTTTACGGAATTGTGGATCTTCAGACACTGCCGTTTCAATGGACGGTGGAGGTGTTCGGAGGAAACGCGTCGGTTTATGTGATTGACGGGGATACAGGGGATTTTCTGCTGGATACCTGGCATAAATCGCTGGGTAATATTATCGAACTCGGTACGCGGGAAATGAAAGAAGGATTCTCGGTCAATCAGCTCTCAGACGAGCTTCTGGCGGGAAAAAGCGGTTATATTGTATTTGTGTCCAGAACAATCGGGGATTATCTGTATCTGTATTATGAACCGCTTTCGATTAATGAGTGGAGAATTGCGATCTCTGTTCCGGAAGATGTTGTATATCAGGAAGCGAATAATATCCGGGTGGTGTTCTATATTTTCCTTGCGATTGAGGCAGTGCTTTTTGTGAGCTACTTTATCTTTATTCTGTATTCCAGTTCGCGGGAGGTAAAGGAGAAGCAGAAGCGCCTGAACATAATCAGTAATATTAATGAGATTGAGCGGCTGTTGTTCATTGCGCACCGTAAAAGCAGCAAAATGGAGCTTGCTCTCCGGCAAATAGCTCAGATGATGACAGCAGAGTGCGCGTTTTTTGAAACGGCCTGGGATGACAGAGAATCGAAGCTGTATATCTGGAACGGAGAGGGAAAAGAGATAGAGCCCGTATGGAAAGAGAGTGGCAGAGCGGGCGTATTTCAGGAGTATTTCCGAGGGGGAAAGAAAGAGCTTCTGATCTATGGCGACCAGGATGCCGTTCATTCCGGGGATGCGATTTTTAAGCTGTACAGGGAGGCGCGCCTGAGGAATCTGGCTTCTGTCCCGATCTGCAATGCGAACGGAGCCGTGATCGGAGCTCTGGGAATTGCGAATACAATGCTTCGGGAGATAGAATGTAAGCTTCTGGACAGTCTGGCGTTCAGCTTCACGCTGTTTTATCATAATATGCAGTCCTATATGATAGCGAAGAAGATGGGAGAGATTGACGCTCTGACCGGACTGCTGAACCGGAATTGCTTTGAGAGGGATATCAGCCTGTACCAGCAGCTTCAGGGGAAGTCTCTGGCCTGCGTTTATCTGGATGCCGACGGTCTGCATGAGCTGAATAATGAGAAGGGGCATGAAGCCGGAGATGAGATGCTTAAATACATATCAGGAGCGATTCAGGAGGTCTTCGGGAAGGAGATGTCGTATCGGATCGGAGGGGACGAATTTCTTGCGTTCGCGGCGGGAGAATCAGAAGAGAGCGTTGTGCGGAAGGCAGAGATGATTAAGAAGACGGCAGAAGCAAAGGGATACCATGTCTCTGCCGGCGTTCAGTGGACGGAGGAGGTCGTGTCGGTCAGCAGGCTGATGAAGGGAGCGGAGCAGAAGATGTATTCCGACAAGAACCGTTATTACATGGAAAAAGGGGAATCAAGGAAGTCGCGATGATGGTATAAATTTCTGCATGCCTGACAATCCTAAGATCAGGAGAATCAGGAAAGGCAGGAAGATGAAGATGAAACAAGAACATTTCGAAGGCTGGTACATCAGACAACAGGCTGCTCAGGACGGAAGGATCCGCGCGCTGGCGCTGATTCCGGGCTGCCATACGGATGAAAACGGCGTTAAAACAGCGATTCTTCAGGTTGTAACGACGGAAAAGTCTTATACCGTGATGTATCCCGCCAGATCGTTTCGGGCGGATCCGAAGGGCTTCCGTATTCGGTGCGGCAGAAATTATTTCAGTAAAAGCGGCGTGATTCTGGATATTGAGACCAGGGAGCTTTCTTTGCACGGGAGGCTGTATTATTCGTCCTTCCACTCTCCGAAGCGCCCGGCCTTCTGTTTTTTGAAGCGCCGTATGCCGGGGCCGGGCTGTATGATTGCCGGGGGAGGGGGCAGGAATGAGATCGTTAGCATCCGGCACAGAGTGTGCGGCAGAATTACGCTGAACGGAACGCCCATGGTATTCCGAAACGGCCTGGGATATATCGAATCGGAGCGGAGAGCCTCGCTTCCCAGGCGGTATATGCGGACGCAGTGCAATTCTTTCCGGAAGGAATCCGGGGTGAACGGGCTTATGGCTGCTGCCGCCGAGATTTCTCTGCCGTGGATGACCTTCCGGAGCTGTGTCTGCCGGATCTATTATCAGGGAAGAGGGTATCGGATGGCGACCTGTCTGGGCGCAAGGGTGCTTCGGATGTCAGAAAGGCTGACAATCATCCGGCAGGGGCAGTACCGGCTGATTATTCATTGTATGGGGAAGAATCCGGTCCGGCTTAAGGTCCCGGTGAGGGGAAGCTTAAAATCCGCCGCGGATCTTTATGTGTCCTGTCCGGTCCGCTATATCTTCTGCCGTGGATCGGAGGTGCTGTTCTATGAGACGGCCGAGGGGGCAGGGTATCAGTACGGATAAGAGGGCGCTAAAACAAAGGAACAGCCGGGATTCATTCCCTGTCAGAAGGGATGGATCCCGGCTGTCTTATGCCGTAAATTATTTCACGCTTTTATGAATCATTCCGACCGCCTGCTTCCAGCCGCCGATCTTCCCGGCCCGCCATGCGTCATCCGCAGCGGGCAGATACCTCTGATAGCTGGCCTGCGCGAACAGAGTATCACGGTCGTAGAGTCCGAGAGCGATTCCGGCCGCGTATGCCGCGCCGATTCCGGATAATTCGTCATCCTTCGGAACAAGAACGGGCGCGTTCAGGACATTGCTCTCAAACTGCATCAGATACGCGTTCTTCGTAGGACCGCCGTCCACTCTCAGTTCGATATTCTGAATCCCGGTTTCTGTTCTCATTGCCTCTACAATGTCTCCGATCTGGTAGGCAATGCAGTCAAGTCCCGCGCGGACAATTTCTGCTTTTCCGGTTGTTCTGGTAAGTCCGCAGAGAATTCCTCTCGCGTCGCTGTCCCAGTACGGAGCGCCGAGGCCGGTAAAGGCCGGGACGAGATAGGTCGTATCGTTCGGGTTGGCCAAACGGGCAAGCGCCTCGCTTTCTCCGGGACTGGCAAAGAGGCCGAGATCCCCGGAGAGCCAGGTAATGACGGCGCCGGTATAATTAATATTGCCCTCCAGACAATAATTGACTTTGCCGTCCATGCAGAAGGCAATGGAGGAGGCAAGTCCTGACCGGCTGATTACCGGAGCTTCTCCAACATTCATCATAACAGAAGAACCGGTTCCGTGAGTGGCCTTTGCCATACCGGTCTGGATACAGCCCTGTCCGAATAATGCGCTGTGGGAATCTCCCATGGAGGCATGAATGGGGATTGGACGGGGCAGGACACCCTCCAGGTCCGTCATGCCGTAGCCGGCATTGGAATCATATACGGCAGGTAGGCAGCTCTTCGGAATCTCAAAGATCTCGCAGATCCGATCCGAGAACGTGAGGCTGCGGATATCGAACACCTGAGTTCTGGAAGCGTTGGAGTAATCCGTAGCGAAGGTCGCTCCCTTTGTCAGACGGAAAATAAGATAGCTGTCGATCGGGCCGAGGCAGAGGTTGCCCGTGTCTGCAGCCTGTCTCGCAGCCGGAACATTGCGCAGGATCCAGGCCATTTTCCCGGCTGAAAAATAAGGGGAGAGCGGAATTCCCGTAATATCCTTTACCTCCTGCGCATAGCCGGCCTGTTCGATCCGGTCGCAGATGGAGGCGGCTCGCGCGCATTGCCATACGACGGCCTCGCAGACCGGACTGCCGTCGGAACGAAGCCATGCGGCCGCGGTTTCGCGCTGGTTGGTGATTCCAAGGCCGGCAATGTCCGCGGGATCAATACCTGCTTCACGAATCACCTTTTCGGTGGCGGCAATGGTATTGCGGTATATTTCGTTTAAGTCATGCCCCACCCAGCCGGCGTCATTAATCAGCTGGCGGTGGGGAACATCGGCGCGGTGGATTAAGCGTCCCGCGCCGTCAAACAGCAGGGCTTTGGTACCCTGAGTGCTCTGATCAACAGAGAGTATGTAGGAATCAGACATGGGCTAACAGCTCCTTTGCGGTCTCGGCGATTCCTTCGCCGGTAAGCCCGTAGTGGGCGAATACCTGAGCGGAATTGCCGGTAACAACCGGTTCATCCGGCAGGCCGAGGTTCCTGACATATTTCGGACACTCCGAGGCGGAAAGCTGGCTGACCATTGCGCCGAGTCCGCCGATCTTTGTGTGTTCTTCTACGGTAATCACGGCTTTGCATTGTCGGATTGCCTTAAGAGCCGTCTCCGAGTCAAACGGTTTGACGCAGTACATATCGAGTACGGTGCAGGTAATGTTCTGCGCCGAGAGCAGCTTTGCGGCCGCAAGCGCCGGACGGACCATTTCTCCGCAGGCGATCAGCGCCAGATCGGTTCCTTCGCTCAATACGGTGGCCTTGTTGAACTCGAAAGGAATCTTATCCTCGGTATAGATATCTTCAACCGGATTGCGGCCTACGCGTACATAGGCGGGCTTCTGATCCGCAAGCAGCGCTTCGATCAGCTTCCGGGTCTGATGGCGGTCGCTGGGGAGATAGACGCGCATATTCGGGATCGAAGCCATGGCCGCAATGTCCTGCGCGGAATGATGAGTCATTCCGAGCGCGCCGTAGCTGACGCCTCCGCTGATTCCGATCAGCTTTACGTTCGTGTTCGAATATGCCAAATCCACCTTGGCCTGCTCCAGGCTTCTGGAAGCGAGGAAGCAGGCGGGAGAGGCAGCAAAGACCTTCTTGCCGCAGCTGGCAAGTCCGGCCGCGATGGATACCAGATTCTGCTCCGCGATTCCGGTCTCTACGAACTGATCGGGAAAGGCGGCGGCATAAGGGGCGAGAGAAGCGGATCCCCTGGAATCGCTGCACATTACAATAATATCTGGATCGGCGGCAGCGTGCTCCATTAATACTTCACAGATTGCCTGCCTGTTCGGAATTTTATTCATAGCGCCGCAAGCCTCCTTTGCTCTAATTCTTCCATTCCCTGTTTATATTCTTCCTCCGTAGGAACTCTGTGGTGCCATCCTGCCTGATTCTCCATGAAGGATACGCCGAAGCCCTTTGTAGTATCGGCGATGATTACGGTGGGCTTGCCCTTCGTCTTCTTCGCAAGCTCGAACGCCGCGTTCATGGCGGAGACATCGTTGCCAGAGGCGGAGAGAACATTCCAGCCGAAGGCGGCAAATCTGGCGCCTAACGGGTCGTGTGCCATTACGGTCTCCGTATTCCCGGAGATCTGAAGACGGTTGCGGTCTACAACCGCGCACAGGTTATCAAGCTTATAGTGTCCGGCGGCCATGGCGCCCTCCCATACGGAGCCTTCGGCCAGCTCGCCGTCGCCCATTACGGTATAGACGCGGTAGCTGCGTTTGTCCATTCTTCCCGCGAGCGCCATTCCGATGCTGACGGGCAGGCCGTGGCCGAGAGAGCCGGAGTTCATTTCGATTCCGTTGATTTTGTTATTGGGATGTCCGATATACTTGGAGCCGTACTGGGAGTACGTATCAAGATCGGACTTTGGAAAGAAGCCGCGGTCAGCGAGAATGGCATACAGAGCTTCGACAGAATGTCCCTTGCTTAAGACAAAGCGATCTCTGTCGGGGGAATCGACATTCTCGGGGGATAGATTCATTTGTTTATAATATAATGTGGCAAGGATATCCATGACGCTGAAGTCGCCGCCGATATGGCCGGTTTTGGCGCGGTAGATCATGGTCAGAACATCCTTCCTCAATTCAAAGGTTTTGGCCTGAAGATTCATTATTTTCCTCATTTCTGCGCTGTTTTGCTGAACCGGAAGCCTGTGACAGCAGCGCGCTGCAGGCTCCGGGACTCATTCCGGGCCGCCGGATGAACCGGCAGTCCAAAACGAAGGGGTTTATTCGCCTCTGATATATGCTTTGACCTCTTCCTCAATCGGATCATAGAGATCGGGAGTAATGCCGATGTATTTGCAGGCTTCATACAGAACCGGAACAACATTCTTGTGGATGCCGACACAATGATGAATATAAGGTCCGCATACCACCTTCTCTTCCAGCCTCTTGAGGTTGGCCACCTCGACCCACAGATAGGTTCCCTTGGTATAAGGTCCGTCGATTCCCTTCGCGGTTCCTAAGAGCAGGGAATATTCTCCGTTGTCTCCGTCGAAGCGGCACAGAGTAACCTCGCCGTGCTTTGCTTCCGCTTCCATGGCGCCCGGATGAGAAAAGGCGAGAGGATAGCCGATCGTAACCTTCTCTCTTGCGACAGAGGCCGGCCACGGCCCGCAGTGCTGAAGCAGCTCTCCGTTCTCGTTATCAGGATGACGGACGGTCCAGTCCGCAAAGAAGCTTCTCGTTCCGTCAAGGGCGGACGCTTCCACCAGAAGCGCGGTCACGGCGCCGTGGATATCGGTTTCGCAGACGACCGGGATTCCTTCCTCATTCAGCAGGGAATTAGCGGCGCATGGCATGATGCCAAGCTCGGTCTGGAGGGCGTTCCAGCACTGGATCGCGATTGCGTTGCAGCGGTATTTCGCTGCCAGAGCCTTCATGGCTGTCTTCAGCTCTGCGATCTTCTCAAGCTCATTGTCCTTCACGCAGATATTCATGTTCTCGCGGCAGTAGGCAATCACGTCAAGCGCTTCCTTCGTGCCGTGAGCGGCCTTTACGGCTTCCGTCAGCTCGGTCATCGGAATGGGAGCAAGCTGAATGTTAAACTTCTCAAGCAGCTCGCCTTCATTGCACATGGTCGTCATGAAGTCATAGGGCCTCGGCGCAATCTGCAGGATGCGGATATGACGGAAGGTATATACAACATTGCAGACTGCTTCGAACAGACGAATACCGCGTTCGAATTCCGGATCGGTCAGCCGGCAGTTGGTCATATAAGTGAAGGGCACGCGCATACGGCGCAGAATCTTACCTGTGGCAAACAGACCGCACTGGCTGTCGCGCAGGCGCACACCGTTCTCGTCAGGACGTTCGTCTCTCGGTCCCCAGAGCAGAACCGGTACGCCGAGCATTCTTGCAAGGCGGGAACAGACATACTCCGTTCCGAAATTGCAGTGAGGCAGGAACAGCCCCTTGATGCCCTCTGCCCGGAACTTTTCGGCGATCTTATCGACATCATTGTCATTGTACAGAAGCCCTTCCTCATTGAACTCCGTAATATCCACGAAATCCACATTCAGCTCCTTCAGGCGTTCTCTTGTCAGATTCGCGAATTTGACGGCGTCCGGCGCGGAGAAGATACTTCTTCTGGTCGGCGCAAAACCAATTTTAATGTTTCCCATGTGTAAACCCGTCCTTTCTTATATGTAAAATTTGAATAATACTGAACTTAACTTAATAATAACTTAATAGTTAAATAAAGTCAATAAGATTTTTTATTTATTTTGTGCAGGTTTCAGTAAAGAATTAATTGACGAAACCGCTTTTTTCGTGTAAGCTTACAATATGTCAGTATGAAAGATGAATCGAATAAAGGGGTGTAGGAATGTCAATATCAGCGAAGGAAATCGCAAAACAATTAAACATTTCGGCAGCGGCAGTTTCAATGGCATTGAATAATAAACCCGGAATCAGCGAAGCGACCAGGCAGCGTATCTTTGAGACGGCAAGGGAACTGGGCTATGATTTTACGAAAAAGCAGGACTCGGAGAGTACGGGAACGGTTAAGTTTGTGATATATAAGAAGCATGGAGATGTTGCGGCAGATACGCCGTTCTTTGCGCAGGTTACGGAAGGGATTCAGACCATGTGCCGGCAGAATCAACTTGATCTTCAGGTTACTTATTTTTATGAAGGAGTCGATACGGCGAGACAGCGCAAGGAGCTGGAGAAGGGTGAATGTATCGGAATGATTCTGCTTGGTACGGAGATGGAGGCGAAGGATTGTCAGAGCTTCCATGATCTTTCCGTGCCGTATGTTGTGCTTGACAGTTATTTTGAAGATATCTCGTGTAATACCGTCATGATTAATAATGTACAGGGAGCCTATCTTGCCGTCCGGCATCTGATTGAGAACGGGCACAGGAGAATCGGATATCTGCGGTCCGCTACCCGAATCGGGAATTTCGGGGAACGCGCGGACGGATATTATAAAGCCCTGCGCAGTGAGGAGATTCCTACCAGTCATCCGTATGTAATCTATCTGACTCCGACGGCGGAGGGAGCATACGAGGATATGAAGGCATACCTTGAGAAGAAGCCGATTCTGCCGACCGCATATTTCGCGGATAATGATCTGATTGCGGCGGGGGCGCTGCGCGCGCTGAGAGAGTACGGGATTCGGATTCCTGAGGATATATCCATGATTGGATTTGACGATATGCCCTTTTGCGAGGTGCTGGATCCGCCGCTTACAACCATGCATGTCGCCAAGCAGAGGCTGGGGGCTCTGGCAGTGGAAAGGCTGCT
>DVNP01000160.1 GCA_018714285.1 Candidatus Caccomorpha excrementavium
GCCATATAGGCTCTTGCGATCGCAAGTCTCTGCCACTGTCCGCCGGATAAGGACACCCCGTTCTCCTCCAGATGGTTCAGGTTCGTATCCAGCCCGTCCGGAAGCTCCGCCTCCAGCCCCTCAGCCCCCGCCTGCTTCAGCGCCTCCCGGATCGCGTCCGGCTCCCCGATCCTGGCGATGTTCCCAAGTCCTACATTCTCTCCCATCGTCAGGGAATAGCACTCATAATCCTGAAAGACCGCGCTGATAATCCGCGGCCGAAGCAGCGGGTCAATCTCTGACATCTCCACCCCATTTACCAGAATATGCCCGTTAGTAGGACGATACAGCCCGCACAGCAGCTTGATCATCGTTGATTTGCCCGAGCCGTTCGCCCCAGCGAACGCCAGCGTATCACTTGGGCGCAGGGTGAAGCTGACATCCTGAAGAACAATCGTATCCGTTCCGGGATAGCAAAAATCCACATGGCTCACTTCAATCACATACTCCTCCGGCACATCCTTCTCAGAGCCGCCTGGATCCGCCGCCAGCCGGTCAGATTCCCTCTCCGCGCCGGATTTCGCAGTTTTCTCCGCTTTCCCGCCGCTTTTCTTCCCATTCTCCTCTTCCCACCCCTCGAATTCGGACAATGCCTGGATCGTCTGGAACTCCCCTCCCATGGCGGACAGGTAGAAGGACAGGGTATTCAGATGCCCCATCAGGGTCGGATATGCCCCAAGTAAGGTCGCGAACAGTGCAAAGCCGACCGTTCCGGCAGAAAGCCCGGCCAACAGCAGCCCGACCAGCGCGCCCAGCCACAGAAGCATCAGCAGCAGGCTGAGCATATAATACTTCTCCGAACGAAGATTAATCCGAATCCGGTCGCGCAGGATCCGGGCCGCCTGCTTCCTCTGCAGTTCCCCAAGATAGCCGGTGGATCCGTTCACCTTCAGGTCATAGACCGAATCCCTGCCGTACAGAAGCTCTCCGAGGTAGGCCAGCCTGCGCTCCTTCGGCGTCTCGATGGAATAGAGCTGGTTCACCTCCCTCTGGGACCGGATCCCAAGAACAATCTGAACCCCCAGGATCACGAACAGGATCCCCCCAAGAAGAACGGAGAGCCGGAAATAAATCACCGCAGTACCGAACAGCCGGATAAAGAGCGCCGCGCACTCAATCACCTTCTTAAAGATCCCGGCAATCGCCCCGGACGGATCGGATCCCATGCGGGATATCGTATCCGCGGCCCTCGCATCCTCGTAATACTCATACCGTATATGGTTCCATTTCCAAATCAGTTCCGGCGTACAGCTTCTCATCAACTCCTGAGAAAGCGCCACGTCAGAGACCCGTTTCCCATGCTCCAGCCAGACCGCGCACAGGGACCCTGCCGTGAGGAAGGCAAGCCAAAGAAGCGCCTGCGCATACCCGCGCTCCCGGCTCTGCTCCATCAGGCTGATGCAGCGCTCAATCAATACCACATTCAGTGGAAACAGAATCGCCGTCAGAATACTGTACACAGTATAGCGCAGTGCGGTTCCTCTGGCATAATGCATTACCGTCTGCAATACCTTCCGTAAGTTGTGATAGTTCATTCCTCTTTTCTCCTCTTGTCGATTGAATGATTTACTCCAAAAACATGATACTATTCCGTCAATATCTGCGTAATCTCAGATATCAGCTCATCGATCACAGGATACACACTTGTCTTTGTTGATTGTATATAAACCAGAGAGTCATTCTCATCTACGGGAGAAAACCCAATGATATAGCTCTGATCCAGTTCAACGGTATCCTTCAAAATCACAAGAAAAATACTTCCATTGTCAGATGTGTTCAGATCCGTACCTTTCCATAAGGATTCTACGGAGCATTGGTATACGTTCCCATTATGGGTTGTATTCTCATTAATCAGTGATTCAATCTCAACGATACCGACATACTGTGATTCCCCCACCATTTCAGCCACTTCCGTTTCATAAGAAACAGAATCATTCGTGGAATCGGATTCAGAATCATCCTTTCGATCTGCGGCAGAGTCATAAATAGAGCAGATATAGTCCTCTGCCGATGTCCCGTCAGGAATATCAATCGGCTGGGAATACATAAGATATTCCCCGCTCTCATTGCATAAGAAGATGTCAGTCATCAACAGATATCGATCATGATCATACAGAATGGACTGCAATTTTTCCATAACCAGGATATACTCAACACCCTCTGTATAAATATCAGATCCCAGTTCATATCGATACCCAATGTCCGGGATATACCCTGTACCAACATTGGAATACAGGTAGATTTCCTCATCCGGCACCTCTCCATACAGACACTCCTTGACTGCAAATCTGTGTTCCGTATAAGTTTCATGTTCTATCGCATCCAGATATTCGCCGATGATAGCAACATCACTTCTCAGCACAGCCTCTTCAAACGTCAGATGTTCCACCTGATACTCCGCGGCAGCTCCCTGTTCCGAGGACTCCGGTTGTTCGGAGGGTTCTGTCGGTTCGGAGGGATCTGCCGGTTCGGAGGAATCTGCCGGTTCCGAAGAATCCGTCGCTTCTGAAGAATCTGCCGGCTCCGAAAGATCCGTCTGTTCGGAGGACTCCGTCGCTTCCGAGGATCCCGCCAGTTCCGAAGAATCTGTCTGATTGGAAGAACAGGCCGCAAGTGAGGTCATGAAAACGATTGCAGCAAGCAAACATAGGAATTGGCGTAATTTTTTCATTGTTATTTTCCCCTTTCTGTTCTTATATAATTTTATTAATTAATTCTTTTTGAACAAAATTATATATAATTGCATTAAAATTTTTATATCAACCATATAATGGTTGGTATTTCCTGTGCTGTCAGGATCCCATACGTCAACCGCAGTGCCCGCCTCCTCTTAATTACTTGTAAATTTTACGACCAATAAATTGATTTTGCATTGCAATCGGTATACAATATAAGTGCAATACATTAGAAGGGAGTTGAAGCGATGAAGCGGGACACACAGCGACCTGTTCAATAAGTAAATACGCCTCACTGTCTCACTTACCCCTCATATCCACTCATATATCTCTGCAAAGCCTCTCTCATCGCCCTGTTCCCCGCACGAACCGTACACCTCCCCCCGTTTTCCTCCATTACAAGCAGAAGCCCTTGATCCGCCAGGTAGTGGAATACCTCATTCTGCCCTTTCAGAACCAGACAGCCCCCTTGTCCCAGAACATCCAGCCTTTCCCTTCCCTCCTTGGTCTGTGCCAGTTGTTCCAACGCAAGTGACGCCCATACAGGCATCCAGCCGGACCATCTTTCCGGTTCGGAGATGTCGCTTTGATCATAGGAGAGATGGAACAGCCATCGTATCACCATGCT
>DVNP01000161.1 GCA_018714285.1 Candidatus Caccomorpha excrementavium
CTTTGCGGTACTGAGCCTGTCACAGCTCTTCCATGCCTTTAATATGCGCAGCGCCCACTCTCTGTTCCGAATCGGCACATTCACGAACAGAAAGCTCTGTCTGGCATTCCTGCTGTGCGCCTTCCTGCAGATCGCGGTCATTTCCGTTCCCTCTCTGGCAGACATCTTTCGCGTCGTCCCCTTAACGCCTCTGCAGTGGCTGATCACCTTCATCCTGTCTGCTCTTCCGATTGGAATTATCGAGCTTCAGAAAAAAATATCGGGAGAGGCCTGATGAATCCGGACGATCAGCCGTCCGGCCGAATTCACATTCCCCGGACGCGCCCACCGGAAAGGCCCGGCAGATCTATGGAATCTGCCGGGCCTTTCCTGCCCTTCGTCAATCTTTGTCAGGGATCCTGACATCAAATCCCTTCTTCTGAAGCATCTTAATGACACCTGCGAAATCATCCGTCTCCACACGGAAAAAAATCTCCTGAAGGCCCAGGGTCTCCGTGTTGATCAATACAATATTCTTGATATTGCCTCCCGCTCTGGCAATCAGTTCGGTTATCTTAGCTAAAGTCCCCTTATAATCGAAGGAATATATCGTAAACGTACGGTAAGAAGTTCCAAAAAGCTTCTGATATTCCTTAAAAATAGCCTGCTGAGTAACAATGCCGGTAAGGCCGCCATCCTCATCTATAACAGGAATAAACCGGAACTTTGTCTTAATAAACATGGCCGCGGCTTCTTCAATCGGCATGTTCTCGCTGATTCCTTCAATCTTCGTTTTCATCAGCATATCTACTCTGCAGTCCTTATACTCTTCCTTCGAACCCTCATAATCCTTAAAATAGGTCTCATAAATATGCTGCTTCGACAAAACTCCTATGAATCTCCTGCCATCCACAACCGGCAGCGACATCATATTATGATCGTCAATCTGCCGAATCGCCTGCCCGATCGTATCCTTAATGGATATCACCTTCAGATCGCGGAACGGAATCATGATTACCTTTACCTTCAATGTTGTTCCTCCCTTCCTCACTGTCATCTTAAGAGTATGTAACATCTCTCTTCTTTCCATCTATTATAATAATCCGTCCGGCAAAATGCAAGAAAATGTTTTGTTGACAAGGCAGGCCCGTTCGTCTACAATGAAATCCAAACCGGTAAGCCTTCCTGTTCACCGGGACTGCGGCCGCGCTGTCTCCGCAGTTTCCCGGCATATTCCGGCGGCCGGGCCATTCAGGCCGCCGCTGCATATCATACGCAGCGCAGAATGTAGGATATTATGGTTATTGACAAATGTAGAGAAAAATCACGGTATAATACGATACTTCTGGAACAATGCCTTAAAAAAGAAGGTGTCTCTGCTCCTGTAATGCTGTACGGCGAGCTGGCATCGACCAACCTTACGGCCAAGGAGGCCGCGAAGCAGGGGGCCGTCCACTGCACCGCTGTCCTCGCGGACAGTCAGAACTCTGGACGAGGCAGGCTTGGAAGATCCTTCTTCTCTCCGCCCGGACGCGGCATCTATCTCTCCGCCGTATTAAGAATCCCGACAGATGAGACCTCTCTGCTCCGGCTAACCACTGCGGTATGCACCGCCGTCTGCCTCGCCGTCGAACGCGTCTGCGGACTGCGCGCAGATATCAAATGGGTGAACGATGTGTATCTGCGCGGCAGAAAGGTCTGCGGCATCCTCTGCGAGGGAGTTTTAGGCACGGATCAGGCAATCTCGTCTGTAATAGCAGGGATCGGAATTAATTATACGGCGGGGCCGGATGATTTTCCTCCGGAACTGAGAGAGAAGGCCGGCGCCCTGTATATGGAATCAAGGGATTCTGCGCAATCCATTCCCTTTGCTTCCAGAGAAGCTCTTGCTGCCGCCTTGCTCCGCGAAGTTCTTTTCCAGGCGGAACATCTTTCAGACGGCGCTTATCTGGAGGAATACAAAAAGCGCTCTCTCCTTCCGGGCAGAAAGATTTATTTTACCGATCCTCAGACAGGCAATATTCCCGCGTCAGCGATCGGTATCGACGATCTCGGCGGCCTGATTGTCCGCCTTGAAGACGGAACTGTAAAAGCTCTCCATTCAGGAGAGGTTACGGTTCGATTTGAATTCAATGAAGAAAAGAGGTAATAAATTATGAAATTATGGGGCGGACGCTTCACAAAAGAAGTCAATCAGCTTGTATTTAATTTTAATGCTTCCCTGTCATTTGACCGGAAGCTGTATCGTCAGGATATCGAAGGCAGCATCGCTCATGTTACAATGCTTGCCAGACAGGGGATCCTGACAGTCTCCGAACGGGACGCCATTATTGACGGACTGCGCGGGATCCTGGCGGATATCGAATCCGGCGCGCTGCCCTTTGACGATACCTGCGAGGATATCCACAGCTTTGTGGAAACGCATCTGATTGAACGGATCGGAGATGCAGGCAAAAAGCTTCATACCGGAAGGAGCCGCAACGATCAGGTTGCGCTGGATATGAAGCTGTACACACGGGATGAAATTGCGCAGGTAAAAGAATTGCTTGGGGAACTGCTTGGTTCTTTACATTCCCTGATGAAGGAGCATCTGGATACTTATATGCCGGGCTTCACACATCTTCAGAAAGCGCAGCCTGTTACCCTTTCACACCATCTGGGCGCTTATTTTGAGATGTTTAAGCGGGATTATCTGCGGCTGTGTGATGCCAAAACAAGAATGAATACCTGTCCGCTCGGAGCAGGGGCGCTTGCGGGAACGACGTATCCTCTGGATCGGGAGTACACGGCGCAGCTCCTGAACTTTTCGGAACCTACGCACAACAGCATGGACTCCGTCTCGGACAGGGACTATTTACTTGAATTCTTAAGCGCCCTCTCTATCATTATGATGCATTTAAGCCGCTTCTGCGAGGAAATTATTCTCTGGAATTCCAACGAATACCGCTTCGTAGAGCTTGACGACGCTTATTCCACTGGTTCAAGCATCATGCCGCAGAAGAAGAATCCGGATATTGCGGAACTGATCCGCGGCAAAACAGGTAGGGTATACGGCGCCCTGATTTCACTGCTGACTGCCATGAAGGGACTGCCTCTCGCTTATAACAAGGATATGCAGGAAGACAAGGAGCTTACCTTTGATGCCATTGATACGGTAAAAGGCTGCCTGTCTTTATTCACCGGCATGCTGACCACGATGAAGTTCCGCCCGGAGGTAATGGCCGAGAGCGCGAAGAACGGCTTTACGAACGCAACCGACGCCGCAGATTATCTTGTGAACCACGGCGTTCCCTTCCGCGATGCCCACGGTATCATCGGACAGCTCGTTCTAATGTGCATCGGGAAAAACTGTTCTCTTGACGATCTGACTCTTGCCGAATACCGTTTGGTCTGCCCGGTATTCGATGAAGATATTTATGAAGCAATCTCCATGAAGACCTGCGTGGACCGGCG
>DVNP01000162.1 GCA_018714285.1 Candidatus Caccomorpha excrementavium
TGCCGATCGGAAAGGCTTCCTTCACGGAGGAGCAGCTCGCAGACAACTTCCAGACGCTTATAGGTGCAATCATTAAGGCAAGACCGGCTGCCGCCAAGGGACAGTATTTAAGGAGCGTAACCATTGCTTCCACGATGGGCCCCGGCATCAAGATTAGCACGGCGAGGTTAGGCTAATCTTAAATTAGTGATTGACATACCGATAGATTCATGCTATACTAGCATGCGGATTAGAAATAATCCGTCAATAAACTGCCGAAGACAGCAGGTGCCGTAAGGCGTAAGGAGAACCCGCCTGCCGAGGAATGATTAACAGATAAGAGTTATGAATCAGAGAATTCTTATGCTGCCTCCTGTCTTGCAGGAGGCAGTTTTTCATTCATTTGTCTTTGACACCGTTTTATGATTTGACTAATCTTTAAGGAGGTGTACAGGAATGGCAAAGGTTGAATTAAAGCAGCCTGTCGTTGACGAGATTAAGGAGTACGCGCAGAAGGCCAGCGCGGCAGTTCTCGTGGACTACCGCGGATTGACTGTGGAAGAAGATACCGCTCTTCGTAAGCAGTTAAGAGAAGCGGGCGTTGTATATAAGGTATATAAGAACACCCTGCTGAAGCGCGCATTTGAAGGCACTGCATACGCGCAGCTGGACGGCAAGCTCGAAGGACCCACCGCGATTGCGTTCGGAATCGATGATGCTACGGCACCGGCAAGAATTCTTGCGGAATTCGCGAAGAAGGCTCCGAATCTTGAGTTCAAAGGCGGTGTTGTTGAGGGTACCTATTATGATGAGAAGGGAATCGAGGCAATCGCAACGATCCCGTCAAGAGATATTCTTATTTCCAGACTGCTTGGAAGCCTTCAGGCTCCCATCGCGAATCTGGCCCGTGTTCTCAAGCAGATTGCGGAGAAGAACGGAGGAGAAGCAGCGTAATTGCGGCATAGCCGCATAACCGGCCGGAAACCGGCCCGGAACTTATATTCTATTATAAATGGAGGGAATAAAATCATGACAAATCAGGAATTTATCGATGCGATTAAGAGCATGACTGTATTAGAGCTGAATGAGTTGGTTAAGGCATGTGAGGAAGAGTTCGGCGTATCCGCTTCCGCCGGCGTAGTGGTAGCCGCTGCAGGTCCTGCCGCGCCTGTTGAGGAAGAGAAGACAGAGTTCAACGTTGAGCTGACTGAGGTTGGTCCTAACAAGGTTAAGGTTATCAAGGTTGTTCGTGAGGTAACTGGACTGGGTCTGAAGGAAGCTAAGGATGCGGTTGACAGCGCGCCGAAGGTTCTGAAGGAAGCGGTCTCCAAGGAAGAGGCTGAGTCCATCAAGGCTAAGATTGAGGCTGAGGGAGCTAAGGTTACTCTGAAGTAATCTTACCTTACGAGAATAAGAACCCCCCTGAGGAACGCCGGATACGAGCGGGAATCAGGGGGGTTTTGTACGAAAGCGCCGACAGATATTTAGGAGAATGAAAAGGAGATTTTTATGAATCAATTCATTATTCAAATGCCTTCTTCTGTTCCGACTCCGGTTCAGCAAAAACAGATCGATCGCAAATACGGAATGTTTCTTCATTTTGGAATTAATACATTTCATAACAAAGAGTGGTCTGACGGTACGCTTCCTGCCATATCCTATGCGCCGCCCGCCATTCATGCGGATCAATGGGTTAAAACCGCATACGATGCGGGAATGAACCAGGTCATTTTAATCTGCAAGCATCATGACGGGTTCTGTATGTGGGATACCCCGTATACCGACTACGGAGTGTCACACTCATCAAATCCTGCGGATGTTGTGGCAAAGGTAGCCGAAGCGTGCCGGAAATATGGAGTAAAGCTCGGGCTGTATTATTCTCTCTGGGACCGCCATGAGCCATGCTATCAGGACACCAGGGCGTACATCGAACATATGAAAAACCAGCTTACGGAGCTTCTGGACGGAAGGTACGGCCCAGTTGTCGAATTGTGGCTGGATGGAGGATGGGAGAAGCCGAACCGGGAATGGGGCCTGGATGAGCTGTATGATCTGGTGAAGCGGCTGCAGCCGGATTGCGCGTTCGGGGTAAATAATACGCTGGGAGATGAATCGGATCATGGGATGTCTTCCGATCGGTATCTTCCGGAACGTTGTGAAGGCGGGGAACCGATGCGGTATTTCCCTTCGGACTTCCGGCTCAGAGATCCGTTCTTCCCGCGTCCCGGGGCAGACGGGGATCCCAAGATCTATACGTATGAAGGAAAGGAATATTACCTTCCCTTTGAGGCTACAATCTGTGTAAGAAATATGAATAACTGGTTCTGGGACACCGGCTATACCAAAGATCCTGTGGTTCCGCCCGCTTTTATCGCGGAAAAATACCGCCAGCTCATGGAGCAGAATAATATTCTGGTTGTTAACTGCGCGCCCAATCCGATGGGGAAGCTGGAGGAATATGACCGCCAGACAATATTTGAAGCAGCCAGAATGCTGGGAATTGCCCGGGGAGAGGCGGTTCTTCCGGAGGATTCATGCTCCGTGGGAACGGAAAGGAAATCAGACTGACAGAAAGGAACAGGGAATTAATTTGAAGACAACAACCGTTAAGGGAACCAACGACTATCTGCCGGGAGAGGCACAGCTGCGCGATTATCTTCAGAATGTGATACTGAATGTATATCGCAGCCACGGCTTCAGACGGATTATGACTCCGGTTATTGAGGATGCGGAGAATCTGGATAAGAGCGAGGGCGGCGAGAACCTGAATCTGATCTTTAAGATTCTGAAGCGCGGCGAGAAGCTTGAGAAGGCGATTGCCGGGGGAAAGATGGATGAGCTGTCTGATATGGGACTGCGCTATGATTTGACGCTTCCCCTGACCAGATATTACGCCAATAATAAAGACAAGCTTCTGTCGCCGTTCAAATGTATACAGATTGATAAGGTATATCGCGCGGAGCGTCCGCAAAAAGGGCGTCTGAGAGAATTCGTGCAGTGTGATATTGATATTCTCGGCAGCTCGTCCTGGTGCTGTGAAGTGGAATTAATTGATGTGACCGCGCAGGCACTTCTTGCAATCGGAATCGGTGAATTCCGGATTAAAATCAATGACAGGAGAATCCTCAAGAATGTGCTGATGAATCTGGGCTTCACGGCAGAGGAGCTTGACAGCGTCTGCATTACCTTTGATAAGCTTGATAAGGTTGGCATTGAGGGAGTGCGGGAAGAGCTGATACAAAAAGGGTTCGCGCAGGAGAGCATCGACAGGCTTGCAGAAATGCTTGAGAAGATGCCCTTTACGCTTGAGACAATCCGGCCCTACTGCAGCGACGAAGAGACGCTTTTTAATCTTGCCAATATTATGTCCGCAGCCGAAAAAATATCCGGCGGGCGCTATGAGATTGTATTCGATATCTCCCTGGTCAGAGGGCAGGGATACTATACGGGAACCATCTTTGAGGCGGAGAGCCGGAGGTTTAAGGGAGCAATCGGCGGCGGCGGACGGTATGACAATCTGATTGGCAAGTTTCTGAACGAATCTGTGCCGGCAGTCGGATTCTCCATCGGATTCGAGAGGATCTTCAGTATTTTGTCTGAGAACGGCGCGGTGATTCCGGATGCGCGGAAGCAGATTGCCGTGCTGTATGATGAAAAGAACTTTACTGCGGCATACGAGAAGGCAGAGGAGCTTCGGAAGGAATATGATACGGCTCTGTTTGAACGTCCGAAGAAGACCGGGAAGTTTTTAAGCCGGCTGGAAGAGCAGGGATACAGCGGCTTCTTCCTGGCAGGACAGAGCGAAGAGGTTCAGTGGTTTAAACAATAACACAAAAAGACGAACGGGTCTGCCGGGAAGAGCGATTGCAGCTTCCCCGACAGACCCGTTCTTATTTTCAGCCGCTTTCCACGGTCTCATATTTTTTGTGCCTGGTCAGGATACAGATTGTAAGGAATACGGCCGCGGTTCCCGCGAAGGCGGCGCAGCCCGGAAGGAATCCGGACGGAATATAGCGCAGCGTAATCGTATGAGTTCCGGCAGTGACGGGAATCAGTATGAAGCCGTCATCGCCGAGAGGGACCGTATCCGTTCTTTCTCCGTCCACATAGGCGCTCCAGCCGTCCTCATAGGGAATCGAGGTGTAGAGATAACCGTCCTTACGGGCGGTTACGGTGCCCTCTATCAGGCTTTCCTCCATCCGTGTCAAGGTAAGCGGCTCATTGGCAAGCTCATTCAGGGCTGATTCGAAGACCTGTTCGTCAAGAATATAAGGCCGGATGTGAATTCCTCCGCTGGAATCTTCCTCCAGTGTAACGGAAATCGTAACCAGATCCCCTTTCTCATAAGTACCCATGGCAATGACATAAGGATACCGGACATTATAGGTTGTCTCCTCTTCCCCGCAGGACACGGTAATCTCGTCGGAGTCTGCCTTATCGATATTAACCATGGTATACAGGCTTCCGTCTCTCGGCATGGTAAGGGTCACCCGCAGAGAGGCCTGTTCCGAGGCGCTGCTGGACTCGAAGCCGTAGATGCCGCTGTCGGAATAGAAGAAGCGCATATGCTCATATGACACCGATTCCGGAATCAGCTGTGTGAAAGCGTCTCCCTCAACGCCGCTTGCCAGCTGTAAGAGACGGTTCTGGAATTCCAGAGGATTATCCGCAATGGTGATATCCGGATAATAATCCGGCGATATGGTCAGGATCTCTTCCTGAGTCAGGGTCTGAAGGGCTTTTTCATAGGCCTCCTGATTCAGAAGATAGACGCAGGAATTGACAAATCCGCTCTCTCCCTGGATTGTCTGCGCCCGCAGGGAAATCAGGACGTCTTCTTCGATTTCTCCGAGCGAAAGAACGCCGGCTCCGTCCAGGGTAATCTCAACTGCGCTATCTTCTTCATTATCCTGAAGCAGGGTAACGGAAGAATGTCCCGGAAGATCGAAATAAGCAAATGCCTGACCGGTCTCGGGCATCCGGTAATTGAACTTGAGCCGTCCGGAAGAACCGGCAGATTTCGGAACATAGGCATACCGTGCGTCTGTCAGAATGGGGACATAGAGATTGCTGTGTCCGACCGTCTCAATCGGAATCCGGATATACACGTCCTCACGAATTCCGGTCTGTTCACGTATCCATTCGTTCTGCCTGTCAAACGGGGTCAGGGCGTTGGTCTTGAGCGTATCAACGTCCTCGTTTACCATAAAGCCGAGAGGCAGATAGGAGGTGGTCCGGAATACCGCCGTATTATCAATGGAATTTATCAGCTCATAGGCATACGTATCCTTCAGCGTATTGTTGGAGGACAGCATATATTTCAGATTAATAAAGGCATTCGCAACAGGGCTGGTCGCGCCGTAGGTGAACCGGTTGCCGGACGGACTGCTCGGAAGCCCCAGCGATTCAAGAAGCCAGGACACGCCGGAGTTGGCCGTGGAGGAGAACTGGGCGATTCCGTTGTAGTCATACAGCGGAGCGGCATTCAGAATATACCAGGTTGAGAACTCGGTCCGGTAGAATGCCTCCTCGTCATTTTCCTCGATTGCCTCCAGAAAAACCGACATTTCTTCTTCTTTATTAATGTAGGAAGAACGGGAAGAGGAACCGACCTGCTCGGCTGTAATGATCATATAGATTGAAAATTCTACGAGTATGACAGCCGATATCGCAATATTAATCTTCCTTCGATCAACTCTCTTCAGCAGATACACTGCCAGAATTACAAAATATATGGCAAACGCGATGAAGTTGCCTGCCGCTATCAGATTCCCGAGCTCATAGGTTTCCAGTATCGGGACGGAGTAGATGAGGAACGCAAGATACATCGCGAACATGATGATAAGGTCAAACCATCTTAATTCCGACAGGAAGCGGAAGGCCTTGTAAGCCATCGCTACCAGCAGGAAACAGAACAGGAAGGAGAACCGGTACGGCAGCATGTTCGGGTAGTGCAGTCCGTGCCAGATGTAATTCAGCAGATTGACATTACAGCTGACAATCAGGAAAGCAAGGAACAGAAGGTACAGGATCTTTTCCCGGATCCTGATTCCGCGCGCGCGGAAAAACACATACAGCAGGAGAAAGCAGAAGAATCCGCAGTACAGATTCGGCAGTCCGTCCGAATAGGTCGGGGGAATGAAGGCCAGCACCTGCGTTATAATTTCCCGGAAGCTGTGGTACAGCTTAACGGCGTCGTCAAACTGTTCCGGAACGTAATATGCCCGCATCAGCGCCTCGTATGCGGTAAAGGTAATCGGAGCGGTCATCAGAAGTCCGAGAACGGAGAACAGAGCAATCTCTCCGAACCGGAGAAGGAACTTCCGGAATCCGATGCGGCAGACGATACACAGAACAAAGAAATAGATCGCCGTGAAGATACAGACGATGAATCCGATGTAATAGTTGGCAGCGACCGAAAGGGCCAGGATCAGCGTATACAGCCGGAACCGGCCTTCCGTAACCAGGCTGTGAATGCCAAGCGCCAGCAGCGGAAGCAGCATAACCGTATCCAGCCACATGATATTCCAGTAATACCCCATCATATAGCTGCAGAGCGCAAAGCAGACGGAGAACATGGGCAGGGTCAGATCATTCCGCTTAAACACCCGGTACAGATAGATTCCGCAGAATAGTCCGGCAAGGCCAACCTTTAACAGGGTGATCAAAGCATAGATCTCCCGAAGATACGCGGTCGGAACCAGAAGGGCCAGCAGATTGAGCGGGCTTGCGAGATAATAGGCGAAAAGCGCGATGAAATTCGTCCCCATGCCGGTGGTAAAGGAATAGAACAGGGAATCTCCGGAGCGCAGACGGGTATGCAGTTCTTCAAAGAAAGGGAAATACTGGTGCCACGCGTCCATGATCAGGATCTGCCGGTCGCCGAACGGATAAATTCCCTGATAGATAAAACCGGCCAGCAGCAAAAGAAACGGCGCTAAAAAGCAGAACAGCAGATAGCGCTTCCTGCTGCCGGGGCCGGAGAGAGGGTAGTTCGGTACATAATCCGGTACGGGCTTCCTGCGGGAAAATCTGCGCCGCAGAATACTGCGCGCGGGTGTACCGGAGCCGTCTGCGGAAGTGTCTGAATGGGGAGCGCCGCCGGGCTCAAAAGGTTCTGCGTTGTCAGTCCCGGTTTCGGCCGATTCGTTCTCTTCTATGGAAGATAACCCGTCCGAAGCCTCGTATTCCGGCATGAGCGGCTGTGTCTCGGAATCGGAAGATTGATGTAATTTCATAATAATCCTTTCTTTTGCGGGAGTTGAGACAGGATTTTCCTGCCGTTTTGCTCTTTATTATATCATTTGAAGGATTTGGAATCAAGGCGGGGGCAAAAGGTTAAGAGAATCGTAAGAAAGAGGGAATCCATTCCGGTAAAATTCCGGTAAAAATGCCAAAAATTAAAAAAGCTGTCAATTAGTTATTGACAACTTGACAAATGTGTTGTAACATGAAAAGTGCACTATTATGGTGCTATATGTCCATTCCCTGATATTA
>DVNP01000163.1 GCA_018714285.1 Candidatus Caccomorpha excrementavium
TCATCTCAGACAGAATCTCGCGGATCAGAACTCTCTCATCCATCGGATACTTCACTCCTTTGATTTCCTGATAATCCTCATGTCCCTTACCCGCAAGCACAATGACGTCTCCGTCCTGCGCATGAAGAATACAGTAACGGATCGCTTCCTTCCTGTCACAGATTGCCGTATAAGCGCCCCCGCCCCGTTTTACCCCGACAATAATATCGTCAATAATGGCCTGCGGCTCCTCATACCTGGGATTATCCGAGGTGACAACCGTATAATCCGCCATCCTTCCGGATATTTCACCCATCTCATACCGTCTGTCCCTGGAGCGGTTCCCGCCGCAGCCAAACAGGCAGACAAGGCGTTTCGGCTGATACTCCCTTAAGGTGGTTAGAAGGCTTTTCAGGCTCATCGCATTATGCGCGTAATCAATCATAAGCGTAAAGCGGTTCGATATCGGCACCAGCTCCGCTCTTCCCTTCACTCTTATCGTTCGCAGAGCCTCCTGAATCACAGGGATCCGAATGTCAAAATGCCTGCATACCGCTATGGCAGCCAGAGCGTTATAGACCGTAAACTTTCCCGGAATATCAACCTCGGCGGCGAATTCCATCCTTCCTTTCACCCGGAAGGTTACTCCCAGACTGCCGAGCCGCGAGTGCAGATCGATCTCCTGCGCGTACAGATCCGACAAGGGCGCGGTGCCGAATGTCTCAAGCTCACAGGTATGCCCCTGTAAGACCTGCTCCATTCTCGGATCATCCGCATTGGCTATCCCGATTCTGCAGGCCTGAAACAGCAGTCCCTTACAGCGCATATAATCCTCAAAATCCTTATGCTCTCCGGGTCCGATATGATCCGGCTCGATATTCATAAAGACCCCGAAATCAAAGAGGAAGCCTGACGTCCGGTGCAGCATCAGTCCCTGCGAGGACACCTCCATCACAACGGCCCTAAGTCCCGCATCCGCCATTTTTCTGAAATACTCCTGTATCAGATAGGATTCCGGCGTCGTATTATCGGACAAAATCACCTCGTCTTTCACGATCGTCTCAATCGTTCCGATCAGTCCGGTCGGTATCCCCGCATGCTCCATGATACTTCTCACCATATAGGCGGTCGTCGTCTTGCCCTTGGTTCCCGTAATTCCGATTACCGTAAGCTCTCTGGCCGGATGGCCGAAATACGCGGCTGACATACAGGCAAGCGCAAGTCTTGTATCCGCTGTCCGAATTACCGTCAGCCCTTCCGGAATGCTTACATCCTTCTGTATGACAACCGCCGCGGCTCCTCTGGCAGCTACTTCTTCGATATAATCATGCCCGTCGCTTCTTGCCCCCGTCATGCAGACAAAGACACAGCCCGGTCCTGCTTTTCTTGAATCATATGCCAGACTGCTGATTTCGACTTCAATCTCTCCCTGTATACAGGTGTATTCTATTTCTCCAAGCAGCTTGGAAAGTTTCATATTCTACCTCCCGGTTATGGATTCTGCCGGTCCGGAATACTGACCGTCCCGCAGTATGTAGTCAGATTATTATATAACAAGCCGGAAATAATGTCAAAGGAAAACGCCACATACTGATGCATTCGCAGTATATGGCGTTCCTTACCAGAAATAATCAAATAATTTCTTTTCTTATTACAATGTATGATACAACTCTTCGTATTTTCTTGCAGAGCTGCTCCACGAATAATCCATTGCCATGCCCCGATCCACAATCTGATTCCATTCGCGCCTCTTCTCATAATATACATTCTTTGCGTAACGAATCGTATTCAGCATCTCGTGCGCATTATAATTGCGGAATGAGAATCCCGTTCCTGTTCCTTCATACTCGTTGTACGGAATTACCGTATCGCGCAGACCGCCGGTTTCTCTTACAATCGGAACCGTACCGTAGCGCAGACTCATCAGCTGGCTCAGTCCGCACGGCTCAAACAAAGACGGCATCAGGAACGCATCTGCCGAAGCATAGATCTTGTGCGATCTCTCATTGGAATAATAGATATTCGCGGAAACCCTGTCCGGATACTTCCATGCGAAATGCCGGAAAAGGTTCTCATATTTTTCTTCCCCTGTTCCGAGAACAACCAGCTGCGTATCCTCCGCGCAGATCTCCTCAATCACATAATCAATCAAATCAAAGCCCTTCTGATCGGTCAGACGGGAGACGATGCCGATCATGAACTTCTTCTCATCCGCTTCCAGTCCAAGCTCCTGCTGGAGCGCTTTCTTGTTCTTCGGCTTCTCCTTCCGGAAGGTGTCCGCGTTATAATTCTGAACAATGAGCGAATCCGTCTCCGGATTATATTCCTCATAATCAATTCCGTTCACAATGCCCTTCAGGCAGTTCGACCTGGCGCGCATCAGTCCGTCAAGCCCTTCTCCGTAGAACGGCTGCTTGATCTCCTCCGCATAGGACTCGCTGACCGTCGTAATATAATCCGCATATACGATACCGCCCTTCAGATAATTGGCGTCCCCGTATGCTTCTAATTTATCCGGTGTAAAATACGATACATTCAGACCTGTAATATCACGGACTGTCTTCTTATCCCAGATTCCCTGGAACTTCAGATTATGTATCGTCATAATCGTCTTCATATTCCTGAAGAATTCACCCTGAATGAAGCGATCCTTCAAATAAACAGGCAGCAGTCCCGTCTGCCAGTCATGACAGTGAATAATATCCGGCTGAAAGCCGATTAACGGAAGCGATGACAGAGCGGCCTTGCAGAAAAACGCGAACTTCTCAATATCTTCATAGATATTACCATAAGGAGCAAAACCCGCAAAATAAAATTCATTGTCAATAAAATAAAATGTAATTCCCTGATATTCAAGCTCGAGCACTCCAACGTACTGCGTCCTCCATGCCAGATCCATATAAAAATGAGTCCTGTACTGCATCTGCTGCTTATACTGTTCCGGGATTGCCATGTACTTCGGAAGCATCACCCGTACGTCAAACTGCTCCTTGTTAATATATTTCGGCAAAGACCCAACCACATCGGCAAGCCCGCCCGTCTTCATGAACGGGACACATTCTGATGCGACAAAAAGTACCTTCTTCATGTTTTACTCCTCCTAAGCTGTAATCTGTTTGGCATGACTGAACATGCTTATCTTCCTTCACTCCATTATACTATAAAATCCGGAAATTTCAAACCATTTCTTATTATTTTCTTTTGATTCACAGCTCTTCGGCAAAATTCACAAAATTACATGCGAAGTTTGTATTCCAGGCGGATCTTATCCGCGATCAGCGCTACGAATTCTGAATTAGTAGGCTTTCCCTTACCGTTATTGACGGTATATCCGAATAATTCATCTATCGTATCCATCTTTCCCCTGCTCCATGCTACTTCAATTGCATGACGGATGGCCCGTTCCACCCGGCTGGGCGTTGTCTTGTGCCGTTTCGCGATAGAAGGATACAGCTGCTTTGTTATGGAATTGAGCATTTCCGAATCATCTACGGACATCATAATCGCATCTCTGAGATACTGATATCCCTTAATATGGGCAGGTACGCCAATTTCATGAATAATATTCGTAACATCAGATTCCAGATTGAGTTCTCTGTAAGCGGCTGCCCTGTCTGACAGAGGAGCCTTCTGGTTATCGATCAGTTTGCCGTGGGTTTCACCT
>DVNP01000164.1 GCA_018714285.1 Candidatus Caccomorpha excrementavium
CCTATTTTCGTTTTACTTCCATGAATAAAGCCATAATTAAAGCGGCTCACATCCTCGGTATATCCGAAAATCAGCCTGTATTTATCCCCGTCTTCCACAACCTGGTTAAATAAAGTACGCATTTTCTTCGCATTTGCATTACTCTTTTCCTGATCAATTTCCGGCCCCTTAAACAGCCTGCTGAAAAATCCCATATCAATTCTTCCTTACCGTCCGGCTTTCGTTTCGATGACTATAAAATAAAGATGAATAACAAAATTTGTCTTTATTTGGGCTAAAGCAATATCCGTCTGAATATAACACCGTAACACAATATTCAGACGGATTTATTTACACTCATTACTCAAAACCTGAGGAGCCGTTCTCAGTTTCTCCAGGACATCCACAATCGCGTCAATTTGGAACTCAATTGTTTCATCAGCAACCTCAGGAACTAACAAAGGAAGAGTGTCGGGGAGCGCTCTGCGTATAACCATCGCTGTCAGGCTTAAATTTATAAACAGATTGATCCGCTTTGCGTCTGCTTTTATCCCAAAGCCTTCTAAAATTTTTCCAAAAAGCCAGTACTGCTTTTGACGGAACACCTGATAACTTTCCTTTGACAGACGTTTAAAAACAAGCTGCTGTTCTTCAATTGTTAAAACAGCAATTCCATTTTTCTCTCCATAACAACAGTCATGGAGAAATTTTTTCACTGCGTCACGCCAGCTTAAAGCAGGATCAGCCATCAGCTTTTGAACATACGCTATAATTTTAGGCTGCTGCCAGTACAGCGTTTCAAGCACCAGATCTTCTTTTGTTGAGAAAAAGGAATAGAAGAACGTTCTTGAAATACCAACTTTTTTATACACCTGCTCTACTGTTGTGTGCTGTATCCCCTGTTTTGCCATCAGCTCAAGCCCAACCGTAATAAGCGCCGTTCTGATACGCTCCCTGTCCTCCTCGGAATACGCTACCCGCGGCATTGCATCACCTCGCATAAAATAAAGACAAATTAAAATCTATGACTTTATTATAGCATATTCAATAAAAGAACACAAGAGCAAAGTTCCGAATTCCAGACAGAATCCGGCGAAGCAGGCGTTCACGGACGATACAAGCAGGCCGGGAGCAAAGAACTCCCGGCCTGCCAGCTTTTGTCTTCTATATTTCATTTTCTCAGAACAGACCCGTTCCCGTTATTCCGGAATTATCAGCTCCTGTCCAATATAGATCAGGTTCTGATTCGCAATGAGATCACGGTTCGCGTCATAAATTACATTCCATCTTGTTCCGGTTCCGTAATATCTCTCGGAGATTCCCCATAGCGAGTCTCCCGCGACAACCACATACACCTCGGCCTGAGCTTCTTCAGATTCTCCGGTTTCTTCCGTCTCCTCCGCGCTTTCAGCCGGTTCGGATACAATCTTAATGCGGCCGGCAGACTCTCCGTACTGCTCCGCTGTAATCACGCCGTCAAGCACTTCCGATACATAGTTGATCAGCGCGTCATCAAGCGCGACAGCGGTCATTGTGAGATTCGTTCCTTCACTGAACACATAGTAGGTATCGCCGCCTACGGCAGTGAAGTCATTCGTTGCCACCGTATAGACCTCATTCGGATCGAAGGGTTCACCGTTTATTTCCGTAATTGTGATTCTGCTGCCCGGATTCGCAGGCTTGTAATATGTAGAATTCGGATACAGGTCCCCATTCTCATACGGCACTGCCGTATTAATCGTGAATTCGATACCGGATACCTGCGGAAACGCGCCGATAGCCGTAGGCGTCGAGCAGGTTGCGGCTTCCAGCGCTTCGAGCAGCTGTTCTCCGGTCACATCAATGGTTACAATCGTATTGCCGAACGGGAATACCGTCTTCATATCATTCATGGTAATTTCGCCTGCCGGGATTGTCGCGCGGATTCCGCCGCCGTTGGTCAGCGCCAGATCAACCCTGTCCTCTCCCAGATTCTGCCTCGCCTGCCACAGAATCGCATCTGCGGCGAAGTCACCCATGTTCGTCTCCTGCGTTCTCACGCCGGGATCCCGTTCTCCGTCAAGCAGAACCTCTGTCGTTCCGAATACCTCTCCAAGCTGTTCCTCTACCTCGGCATTTCTTGCGTTCACAACCTCCGCAACCGCTTCATCCGTCTTCGTATACTCGGCGGCAGACACCAGTTCAGAGCTCATGGTCTCTCCGTCCGTAATGACGACGCCTACGTTACTCAGATATTCACCGGTCGATACTATCATGGCGTCATTCAAAACCATCGCATCCTCTCCGCCCATTACCGTATGAGAGTGGCCGTCCACAACCAGATCAACACCTGATACCTGCGCAAAAATATCTGTTGAACGATTCGGCGCGCTTTCCTCATCCACGCCAAGATGAACCAGAGCAATAATAAAATCACATCCTTCCGCTGTCAGCTCATCGACCTGCTCCTGAGCGCATTCCGCCAGTTCCTCACCCTGATAAAAATCAAGACCCGCCACATTGTCCGGATGCGCCTTTGTCATTGTCTCGGGGGTCGCAAGCCCGAAGATTCCGACGGTTCCGATTGCCGTTTCATAGATAACATGATCCGTAAAGATAGGCTCGCCGGTTTCGGCATCCACAATATTGGCCGCCAGCACATCGAAATCCGCCTCTGCCATATTGGCCTCCAGCGCGTCCATTTTATAGTCAAATTCATGATTGCCGAGCGCCGCGGCGTCATAACCGGCCGCATTCATGAACTCCACGGCCGACGCTCCCCTGTCAAGGCTTACCAGCGTGGTGCCCTGGCTGAAATCGCCTGCGGATAACAGAAGAACATCGGCTCCCGCCGCCTCAAAATCTGCCTTCAGAGCAGCGACACCTGCCGTTCCGATTGTCTCGCCCTCTACGGCAACATCATGTCCATGTGTATCGTTTGTGTGAATAATTACAAGCTTTCCTTCCACATCCGAAGGAATCTCATAGGAAGCCGCCTCAGATACCGCTTCCTGCGCTCCGGCCGGTACTGCCATACAGAACGTCAGGGTCAGCGCTGAAACTATTGTCAGGAGCTTCTTGCCTGTCTTCATTGTCATTTCCACCTTTCTGTCTCAATCTTTCTTCCTCACAGAACAAACTGCCTGTGACAAATTCAGTATAACACCCTGTATTTCACATTTCAATACTATTAGTAAAAAATAATATAAATTTTTCGTGCTTTTTACATTTTCATTCTGATCCTGCCTCAGACACCTCGGCCAGGTTCGCCGCTGTACGAGAGTATTCTTCGGTTGCGCCGATATGACGGCAATGTTACAATGATTTTAATCACAAAGAAGGAGGATTCGTATGGAGCTACGTATCTTACGATATTTCCTGACTGTCGTCAGAGAGGAGAACATAACGCGGGCAGCCGATATCTTACATATCACCCAGCCCACGCTCAGCCGGCAGATGGCCCAGCTGGAAGAGGAACTCGGCGTTCAGCTTTTTATCCGCGGCAAACACCTGCTGCTTACCGACGCAGGCGTTATGCTGCGCCGCCGCGCAGAGGAAGTGGTAAGCCTGATGAATAAAATTGAAAGCGAATTCGAGGAACAATCTGAAATCGGCGGCATTATTTCCATTGGAACCGGCGGCCTATTTGAAGGCAGCCGCATGGTATTCCGGCCGCTTTCTCCGGAAATGTCCATGACTTCCGTTCTCGCATGGAAGAAGTTCCAGCCGAACTTCGGAGCCGCCGGTAAGTTTTTGGAGCATTTTAAAAGCATGCTGTAAGTGTATGTTGTTACATAAAATGCAGGTATTGGACATATGGGAAAAACCGAATTAAACTATATAAAAGTCTGATAAAGGAGACGATCGATATGACTTTAACGGAAGCCGAACGAAAATTCGGAGTATCCTGTGATACGTTAAAAAAATATCTTGATCTGACTGAACGTCCGGATACCGTGGAAGAACAGATCCGAATGCTTCAAAGACAGCGCCGCTCCCTGCTGGACGATATTCACAGAAAGCAGCAGCTTCTTGACTGTCTGGACTTTATCATCCGGGAAAAAAAGAAGAGCTGATGAATCCGAAGAAGCTTCACGGATTCACCAGCTCCTGCAGCGAATCTCTTCGTCAGAACAATACTCTGATCGTCTTAATCTCAAACGGCCGGAATGTCAGCGTTACCTCCTGTCCGTCGCTATATTCCTTCGTCGTCTCCTCCAGCATATTCGTTTCCTCAATCCGGACTGCCTTTCCGGCCCGGACCTTCGTGACGGCGCTGGCGCCCTCCGCTTCATACAGACGGACGATATACTCTCTTCCTCCGTCCTCCGACGGCTTCACTGCTTCCGCGATGATGTTGTCCGCCTCAATCTCAAGGAAAGTCTCCAGAGGCAGGCTTCCCTCCGTGATAATCGGACGGTAATTCAGCTCATAGGCCGGACGGATGACATTCTTTGTTCCGAATTCCCCGTTATGCGGCAGAAATGCATAGACACAGGAATGAATTCCCTTATCTCCAAGCGTATCCGGCCGGTTGCCGCCCTTATGAAGAGACAGTCTCAGCTTCGACTCCTCAATGCCGATGCCGTATTTGCTGTCATTCAGCACCGCCGCGCCGTATCTCATCTCGGACAGATCACTGTACTTATGATTGGATACCTCGAACTTCGCCTTCTCAATCGAAGTGTTCCGGTTCGTGCTTCTCTTAATATATCCGAACTGTACCTCCTGGCGAACCGTATCGGTAAAGATCGACGTATCGAACGCGGTCTTCAGGAAGCGATGCTCATCCTGCCAGTTCATCCGGGTCTCGAACACCACTCCAAGACGATCCGCGTAGAAGATCATGTCCTGATCAAGCGTTGATTTCTCCGTCAGGCGGTAGCTGCTGCGGACACGGTATTCCACCGGACCGTCGCTCACCACAGCTCTGGACTCAAGCCGCGCCGTATCCGCGAATTTACATTCCAGATCCGCGTCCACATCCCAGTTATCCCACGCGGAAGAGACATCCTCGGCAAGCAGGAAGGTATTCAGCGCATACCCCTCTCCTCTCAGCTCTCTTCCCGACGCCTTATCTACATAAGAGTCCAGATATCCCTTTTCATTGAAGCGAACTGCTGCCACAGGAGTATCAAGTGCATTGCCTCCGGCGCAAAACGCACTGTCCGAAGGAGCCTCTCCCTTCACCCAGCGAAGCACAACGCTTCCGAACGCGGGAACGGTTACTCCCATAACCGCGCGCTTCGGACTACCCTTAAGATCCGTGACGGACTGCTGCGCATATCCTCCGTCAATCCGGTATCCCGGCTTATCCGGAAGATAAATGACATCCGTTCTGTCAAAGGAAAGGGTATTCATTACGGTTACATCCTGCTCATCTTCCGCGCCTTTCGCCGCCTTCATCTCTCCGGCAATTGCCGCAATCCTTTCATTCGCCTTGCGGATCACACCTCCAACCTCCGCGATTGCTTCCTGATGCGCCCTGGTAATACAGGTTCCGGGAAGAATATCGTGGAACTGATTAATTAACAGACTCTCCATGAGCGGTCTGACTGCGTCGCCGGATACCGCCTGATTCTGCTCCGCGGCCTGTCTGACCGTCAGATACTCCAGATCCCTGAGCGCAATCTCCGCCTTCCTGTTATTCCTCTTGATGGTATGCTGATTCGTCAGCGTTCCCCTGTGCAGCTCCAGATAAAGCTCGCCGGCATAGATAGACGGATCCTTAACCGTCTTCTCCAGTCTCTGCATAAATTCGCTGACCGTTGTATGCGATGATTTCGGAAGCCCCTCTACATCGCCGAGACGGTTCGCAAGCTCTACCATCTCGAACTCCGGACCGCCGCCGCCGTCTCCGAAGCCGTAAGACAGCAGTCTCATATCCGCTACGGTCTTCTCCTTAATGCTGTCCGCTCTGTCGTTGATCACATACGCAACCATGGACTTCGGCGAAGGCCAGATATGAGTTCTGTTAAAATGCACCAACACCCTGCTGCCGTCAATCCCCTTCCAGTAGAACGTATCATACGGAAAGATATTCGTATCATTCCATGCAATCTTGGTCGTCAGGAAATATTTAATTCCGCAGCCGTTCATAATCTGCGGCAGCGCCGCGCTGTATCCGAAGGTATCCGGCAGCCAGAAGCAGTCAGAGGTGTAATTGAAGTTCTCTCTTGTAAATCTCTGTCCCCACAGGAACTGACGAATCATATATTCTCCGCCCGGAATATTACAGTCGCACTCGATCCACGCGCCGCCGTTCGGCTCATAGCGTCCTTCGGCAACCCTCTTCTTAATCTCCTCAAACAGCTCCGGATACATCCTCTGAATAATCGCGCCGTGATAGGCCGAACTCTGCATGAAAGTATAATCCGGATACTGATCCATCAGACTGATCTGATTGGAATATGTTCTCGCGCACTTCTTCTCCGTCTCGCCCCTGTGCCACAGCCACGCCGTATCCATGTGGGAATGTCCGATGAATCCCGCATACGGAGCCGATTCCGAATTCTTCTTCGCCAGCACCTTCCCCGTAATCACCTTTGCCCTGCGGATTCCCTCACGGAACTCCTCCGGATCCGCATTCTCATAATCATAATATATTACCTCATGAATCTGCTTCTGCGCATACTGCACCTCGGCCCGCTTAAAATCATCCTTCCCGAGTACCTCCGCCATTTCGTTCAGAATCCTTAATTCATAATAAAAATCACAGATCTCTTCGTCCTTGACGCAGATGTCCACACCATGATAGACGATCCGGAAGTCATGACTCGGATTCGTCTCAAAGGGCTGCGTACCGATAATATAATGATTCGCATAATATTCCAGCGCGATATCAATCACATCTCCCGCAGCGCAGCCTTTTTTAAGCAGATCACAATAATGATTCCCGTGACTTCCCACAATCAGCTTGGACGCAAAATTACCATAAGGAACTTTGTTCACCCAAAGCATTCCCTCATATCCTTCAATCCTCGGATAAATGAACAGATTCTTTCCCGAGAGACGCTCCGGTACCGTATAGCTTCCGCGGAACCAGCAGTATCCGCCCTCTCCTTCCCTGACATATCCCGGCCTGCAGGGGACAAAATTCTCCTGCGCCGGAACCTCATGATGACTGCCGTCCGTATCAAATGCAGCCATGGACACCTCGTCCTCTCTGCGGAACATCAGCTCTTCCAATGTGTGCTCAAATCGTTTCAATTTGCCATGGATCCGCTCCATCTGACGCTCTGTCAGCATTCTTTCCTCCATTCCGAAACACCGCCCTCCGAAGGCAATCCACGGCGTTTCTGTATGAATTATCAAGCGTGTCATAAGGATTGCCGTATTCATTATATCATAGATAAGATGTTTAGAAAACCGCTTCCCAATCTATTTCCTTTCATGTATAATAAAGACACTGCCATTACAAAATAATATCATTGCTAAAACAAAAGGAGATGACTATATGAAACGCAACCGTTATCTGATCGTTTCTGTTGCTTTGCTGATTATGATGCTGTCAGGCTGCGGCAGTCCTGAACCATCCTCTGATTCTTCTCTTCCATCCGGCACGCAGACCACCCTGGAAACGGTCTCCCCTGCGGAGACGGAAACGGCATCTGCTGCGCAGGAGACAACGACAGCGGAGGAAGTAACGGAACAGACGACCCAGGAAACAACAACGCAGGCTCCGGTCGGATCTTCCGAGCCGTCAGAAGCCGCGCAATCCTCATCCGGCTCTGATTCCGACGCCGTTTCCGCATCAGATATTGACCGCGATGCCGCCCTTGCCATCGCTATGGAAAATGCAGGAGTCACGGAAAATGATATCTACAATGTAAAGGTAGAACGGGATCGGACAGACGGAATCTCGGTCTTTGACATTGAATTCGAAACGGATTACGGCGATTATGATTTTGAAGTCGCAGTCAGCGACGGAACCATTGTAGGAGCTGATTACGAGGTGAACGAGGAATGGCTTGGCAGACTCGGCGGCAGCCCGGTTACGATGGAGGAAGCCAAATCAATCATACAGGATAAAGTTCCCGGCGCTTCTGCGGATGATATCCGTATCTGGGAGGAAAGGGACGATGGGCGGGTCCGTTATGAAGGAGAGCTGTTCCATGACGAAATGAAATATGAATTCGAAATCGATCCTGAGACCGGAATTATCTTCGACTGGAATGCAGATCTGCGGAGCTGAGCCGAACAAGGGACTCGTGAATGGACTGTGTACAAGAGCAAACGGTACACACCCTCTTTTCAAGTCAGACCATTTCATGTATAATAGAACTGCTGTCACTATAAGATAAAATCACTGATTAGGATACAAGGAGATGTTTGTATGAAACGTAATTTTTCTTTCATTATTCCGGTTATTGCGCTGATTCTGATGCTGTCAGGCTGTGGCAGTTCTGAACCATCATCCGATACTTCTCTTCCGCCGGAAACTTCAACCGTCCAGGAAACCAGCGCTTCTGAGGAAACGGATGCCTCGTCTGCAACACAGGAAACATCCACAGAGGCCCCGACACAGGAGACAACCACAGAAGCTCCGGCCTCTGACGAATCCTCCACTGCCCCGGCCGAAACGTCTGAAGCGGCCACAGCTGCGCAGCCTTCAACTGCCACTGAGTCAGACACTTCCTCCGGTTCTGCTGCCGCATCAGATATTGACTCTGATACCGCCCTTGCCATAGCGATAGACTATGCAGGCGTCTCGGAAGATGAAATCTCCCGGACACAGACACGAAGAGATCGGTCGAATGGAATTCAGGTCTATGAGGTCGAATTCTCTACCGAATACCGTGATTATGACTTTGATATCGCGATCAGCGACGGAACCATCGTTGAAATGAGCTATGAAATTGACGAATACTGGCTTGGCAGACTTGACGGCAGCCCGGTTACGATGGACGAAGCTGTTACTCTCATACAGGAAAATGTTCCGGGTTCCT